>JBARZO010000432.1:0-11426 GCA_049650165.1 Rubrobacteraceae bacterium | reverse complement strand
GTTCAACGTCATCGCTTTCGTAGTCGTGGTGCTCGGCGGTTTGGGCAACGTGGTGGGCGCCTTGATCGGAGGTATCCTGATAGGCGTAGTTCAGAAGTTCGGGGGGGCTGTTTTCCCAGGGGTGAATGAGATGTTATTCGTTTTCTCCTTGTTTGTATTAACACTTCTGCTCCGTCCGCAGGGGCTCCTGGGGAGGAAGGTGTGAGAGGTATACAGGCGGCGATACTCCGCTTAGATCGAAACCTGCTGGTTCTAGTAGTGCTGGTGTTGGTTCTCCTGCCCGTGCCCGTGCTGATATCCGGTTTTTATCTAGATGTCGCCATTCAGGTTCTGATCTTTGCCTTGCTCGGGGTCGCGTGGAATCTTATGGGGGGGTTCGCCGGTCAATTTAGTTTCGGCCATGCTGCTTTTTTTGGGCTCGGCGCCTACAGCTCGGCCGTGCTCGTTTTTAAGTATGAGCTCTCGCCGTGGATTGGTATGTTAGTAGGAGCCGCGGTAGCCGCAGCGTTCGGCTTGCTAATTGGCTACCTGACCTTTCATTACGGTCTTCGCGGGGTGTTCTTTGCTTTGGCGACGTTCGCGTTTGCAGAGATGTTGCGCCTGGTCGCCAACGATCTGGAGTTTGTGCGGGGCGCCCGTGGTATAAACTTGCCGATCTTGGGTGGCTCCCCGTGGCTCACACTGCAGTTTCCGCAGGGCTCACCAAACTACTACTATCTTATTCTAATGTTGCTCGCTCTTACCTTACTCGCGGTAATTCTATTGATGCGCAGTCGTACGGGCACCTTTATTCTGTCTATCCGGGAGGACGAGGACGCGGCCGCCGCGCTAGGGGTCAACCCATTGCGCTACAAGCTTACGGCCGTCGCCGCGAGCGCGGCGCTTACCGCGATTGGAGGCGCATTCTACGTCCAATACTTTTTCTTCATAGATCCAACCCTGGCCTTCGGGGCTGGCGTGTCGATTCAGATCCTCCTGCCGGCGATCGTGGGCGGTATAGGGACTATCTGGGGGCCTGTAGTGGGCTCCTTCATAATCATTACCCTCGGGCAATTGACCGCTTCTCTAGTACGATCGCCGCCCGCTTTCCTGGATTTCCTGCAGGGTAGGGCAGGCCTCGACGTGGCTTTCTACGGCGCAATGATCATCTTGATCATACTGTTCCTGCCGAGAGGCGTTTTCGGCTCTCTGTACCAGAGGTTCAGATCATGACGCTCCTCGATGTGCGGGAAGTCAGCAAGTCGTTTGGCGGCTTGCAGGCCCTCAACGATGTATCCCTCGAAGTGGAGGAGGGCAGTATTGTAGGCCTGATCGGACCCAATGGAGCTGGTAAAACCACGCTCTTCAACGTCATCGCCGGCGTCCTGACCCCTGATCAGGGAAAGGTGTTTTTGGGAGGCGAAAACGTGACCGGGTGGTCCGCCCACCGTGTCGCCCATCAGGGCCTGGGCCGCACGTTCCAGCTCATGAAGCCGTTCTCAGCCATGTCTGTACTGGAGAACGTCGGCGTCGCGACCCTGCAGCGCCAGAGTAATCGTGAAGAGGCGCACCAGACGGCCAGAGAGATCGTCGATCGGGTCGGGTTGGGAGAGTGGGCGGACAAGAACGCCTCTGTCCTCTCTACCGCCGGGCATCGGCGGCTCGAGCTGGCCAAGGCCCTGGGCCTGAGTCCGTCTCTCTTGCTGCTCGACGAGGTGCTCGCCGGCCTAGTCCCTTCGGAGCGCGACAAAGTGGTCGAGTTGCTAAAGACTATCCGCGACGAGGGTGTAACCATGTTGCTCGTCGAGCACGTGATGTCGGCGGTCATGGAGCTCTCGGATCATATTCTGGTCCTACACCACGGTGAGATGCTCGCCAGCGGGAGTCCCGAAGAAGTCACTAACGACCCTCAGGTGATTGAGGCCTACCTCGGAGAAGAGGATGACGAAGAACAAGACGATGCTGAAGGTTGAGGATGTGTCGGCCGGCTACGGCGGCCTCGAGGTGGTACACGAGGTCGGGTTGCAGGTTGACCCGGGTGAGATCGTCGCGATCATCGGGGCCAATGGGGCAGGCAAGACGACGACCTTACGCGCTATCTCCGGCCTTATAGAACCGGGTTCAGGCTCCATTACTTACGATGGAGAGTCAATCGTCGGAAAAAAACCACATGACATAGTCAAGATGGGGCTGGTACAGGTTCCGGAGGGACGCAGCTTGTTCGGGGGGCTGACGGTGACGGAAAACTTATCTATGGGCGGATACACGCATAGCGCCGCAGACCGTAGCGACTCGTTAGAGGAGGTATACGAACTTTTCCCGATTCTAAAAGAGCGCGGTAGCCAGCCCGCTGCGACGCTTAGCGGAGGCCAGCAGCAGATGGTAGCCATCGGACGGGCTTTGATGGCCAAGCCTAAGCTCTTAATGCTAGACGAGCCTTCTTTGGGCCTGGACCCTAAGACGACGGCTAATGTTTTTTCGGTCATAGATAGGCTAAGAAGCGACGAGTTTTCGGTTTTGATCGTGGAACAAGATGCGGTCAAGACGCTTCGTCTGGCGGATCGTGCATATGTTTTAGAGAGCGGAGAGATCTCACTCGAAGGATCGGGAGACGAGCTTTTGGAGGATCCCAAGGTAAGGAGCGCGTACCTTGGTCTGTAAGGGATATTGTTTGTTAGACAAGGCTTCGTAGAGGAAGGGGACTCATGACTTCATTCGATACAGCGGTATTGAAAGGCACCGTAGTTCTTCCAGGTATGGGAGAAACCCGGGCGGACATCGGCATCAAAGACGGTCGCATCTCGTCGATCGGACAGGACATTTCTCCGAACGATGCGGACGAGGTTATCGACGCTTCGAACAAACTGGTTTTGCCGGGGGCGGTCGACGCGCACTTCCATCTCGGGATCTACCGCAACATTACAGAGGATGCCAGGAGCGAAACGGCGTCTTCCCTTGTTGGCGGTGTCACGAGCGTCATAAGCTACTTCAGGACCGGCAGCCACTACCTGGAGAAGAGCGGCCCCTACTCAGAGATCTTTCCGGAGGTCCTCGACGCTACAGGAGGTCACTCCTACGTAGACTATGGCTACCATCTGGCACCTATGACTCGGGATCAGGTCGGCGAGATCCGGCAACTGGCCAACGAAGAAGGAGTAGCCTCCTTCAAATACTACATGTTCTACAAGGGGCTAGACCTCTCAGGAGGCTCGGGTGACGCGGCCGGCTACACGATGAGCGAGAACTACGATCTCGGCCATCTCTTCGAGATTATGGAGCAGGTGTCTGAGGCTAACGAGGCACGCTCTGACGAGGCCCGCATCTCACTCTCCATTCACTGCGAGCAGCCAGAACTGATCCGGGTGTTCATGGAGCGGGTCCGGGAGGAAGGAGTTCTGGAGGGCCTGGAGGCGTACAGTGCGGGACGCCCAACCCTGACGGAGCACTTGGCAGTCGCCGAGGTCGGTGTGCTGGCCGGACATACGCAATGCCCGGTCAACCTCTTGCACCTCTCCAGCGAGGAGGCGCTCGAAGCCGCCTTAGAGCTCCGGCGTCAGCACCCGGCTCTCGATACTAGGCTTGAGACTACGCTCCATCACCTTTCGCTGACTTACGAGAGCTACAAAGACCAACGTGGAAAGGTCAACCCACCGATCCGGGCGCAGTCGGATGTGGAGGCCCTCTGGAGGGGAGTCAAACGGGGAGATATAGATTGGGTTTGCTCCGATCACGCCTGCTGCTCCGAGGAAAACAAGGAAGGGGAGCTCTGGAACGCACTACCCGGATTCGGGGGAACGGCGCTGATGTACCCTGTGATCCTAACCGAAGGTACGAGGCGCGGGCTGTCGCTCGGCAGGATAGTCGAGCTCGCCGCTACGAACCCGGCCCGAGCCTACGGGCTCGCCCCGCGCAAGGGAACCATCTTAGTTGGGGCGGACGCCGACTTGGCTATCGTGGATATGGAAGAGGTCCTGCCCGTCACGGCCGAACGCCTGATTTCCGCCCAGGAGTACACGCCGTTCGAGGGAATGGAGCTCACCGGATGGCCGGTACGGACGCTCTTACGGGGCGAGACCGTCTTCGCTGATGGAGAGGTAGTAGGCGAGCCCGCAGGTGCTTACATGAAGCGGCCTCTGGTTGAAGAAAGCTCCCTCGAAGCATCCTAAAGTACGAGTCTGTTCTGAAAAGAGGTAGTGTTCGTGTTCGCTGACCGAGTTCAGAACCAGCCGCAGGTGGAGGCCAAAGACAGCCTTGTTTCTGGCCTCCACCAACTGGGAGAGTTCGTCGTCTCTTTCGACTGGGAGGCGAACGAGGATCTGCACGAGCCCCTGGTCAAAACTCTTCTCGACACGCTGGGGACCATGGTCGCCGGTGCCCACACTGAGGAAGTGCAGGCGTTGGTTTCGGCTTGGGAGCCGGATCCCGGTCCTGCTAAACTCTTCGGAACCGGACGGCACGTGACCACTGAGGCCGCAGCCTATCTGAACGGCGTATCCACCGTAACGTTGGAGTTGGACGAGGGCAACAAGTACGCCCGTGGGCATGCCGCATGCCACGTGTTTCCGGCGGCGCTCGCTGTGGCCCAGGCTAGAAACGTGAGCGGGCCGGAGCTCGGCGTCGCCTTGCTCGCCGGGTACGAAGTAGCGAGCCGTTTCGGGCGTGCTACCCGCCTGAAGGCCGGGGTCCACCCTCACGGCAACTGGGGGGTGGTCGGGGCCGCAGCCGCCGTTTCCCGGCTTATGAGACTCGACGCGCGCCGCACCTCCGGGGCGCTGGACTTCGCCTGCGAGACCGTACTCGCCACACCTTTTGAGTCGGCGCTGATCGGAAGTCCGGCTCGTGACGGATGGGTTGGAACGGCGAACCTCTCCGGGATCGCGGCCGCCAGGGCTGCTGCGGCCGGGCTCGCCTGTACAAACGGCATGGCCGGTATAACACTGGGGAGTATCGTAGGTGAGTTTGATCCGGCTGAGCTAACGGTAGAGCTTGGGCGCCGGTTCGACATCACCTCGGGATACTTCAAACGTCACGCCTCTTGCTCGTACACACATCCCCCGGCTGATGCGGTGCTCGACATACTTCAGGAACATCCTAACTTGCAGCCGGATCGTATTAAGTCCATCCTCGTGGAGACTCATTCAATCGCTGCTACGCTGGACCGCACCTCGTGGACGACCCGGCTCGCGGCCATGTTTTCCTTGCCTTACGTGGTGGGTGCTGCGCTCGTAACCGGCGGTTGCAGTCCTCAAGCGTTCGATCATACTCATCGTAAGGAGCCCGCCATCGGGCGTCTGGCGCAGATTGCCCGCATTGTAGACACCGACGAGTTTAACCGGCGTCTTCCCGAAGAGCGTGGTGCGCGCGTCACGCTTGCTCTGAATGATGGAAGTGAGCTGGCGGCGGAGGTGCCAAATCCTGTTGGGGACACGGCGTACCATCCGTTCGGAATAGAGGATATACGGAAGAAGTTAGGAACCCTGCTGGCGCCGGAATCGTTTGACCCCGAAAGGTTAGAAGAGTTGGCGTGGGAGCTGCTTGAAGCTGAGGAGGTTAGTCCCGTGCTCGAAAGAGCCCCGTAAGGGGCAGAGAGGAGCAGATAGCACATGCGCATTACCGCAATAACTCCCATTCGAGTCGGGCGGTCAGAGCTTACCCGTCGGCAGGCCCGTTATGATGCGTTGAGCCCGCCCTCGGTAGAGGTCGAGTTGATCGATCTGCCAGATCACCCCGACGTACCCCGCAGCTTGGAGTCAGATTCTGATATTCGGGCTTCCGAGAGGTTGGTGATCGAGGAGGCGACGAACCTGGATCCTTCACGGTGTGACGCGATTCTACCCGACTGCGTGTTGGACCCTGGCCTGGACCAGCTCGAGGCGGAAGCCTCCGTCCCTACCTTCGGCATACTCAAGCTCTCCGCCGGCTTTCTTCTCGCCGCGGGGCACAAATTCGCCGCCTTTACCAGAAACCAGGCTATAGGCGACGAACTGTGCGGGCGCCTTGCGCGCTACGGTTACCTGCCGCAATTCGACCGCATCGCGGTTCTCGACCTCTCCTTCGAGGACATAGCGAACGACGAAGAATGGAACAAAGCCTTACGTGAAGCTGGAGAACAATTTTTAGGTTCATCCACTTCGGCGGTCATCAACGGTTGTTCGGCGGTCGAGCTTCGACCGAACTCTCAGGATGCCGTGACCATAGTTGATCCTACCAAACTAGCTCTCCTGATCATCGGCTTGGCCGCCGATTCTGGTCTTACTACCCAGGATGTGAGAAACTACTCGCTCGGAGTTGGCGGTTGATTCCCGGCATCATTCCCGCTGAAGAAGCCTATTGGACAGAGCAGTGGCCTCAGGTGATCGTCGGAGGCGGTGGGTGTGGCATGGTCGCGGCCCTTGCTGCAGCGAGAGAAGGCGGTAGGGTGCTTGTTCTTGAGAAGGAGCGGGAGCCCGGCGGCAATACCGCGCTTTCAACGGGCCTGATCCCTGCTGCCGGCACCCGCTTTCAGCAAGAGGCTGGTATACAAGACGACTCTCCTGAGCTCATGGCCGAAGATATCTTTAAGAAGAACAGCTATCAAAGCGACCCATATCTGACCCGGCTGCTGTGCGAAGCCTCGGGGGAACTGATCGAGTGGATGGTAGATGAGATCGATTGCGAGCTGGTTTGCTACACAGACTTTCTCTATCCGGGACAGAGCCGTTTCCGCATGCACGGGCCGCCAAAAGGGTACGGTGCCACGCTCATCCATCAACTCCGCAGAGCAGTCCACGAAAATCCGAACATCGAGCTGCGTCCGGCTACACCCGCTATGGGGCTGATTTGGGATGCGGCCCAGGCCGTAGGCGTACGTACGGAGGCTGGTGATATCCGGGCCGCATCCGTGGTTCTTGCCGGCAATGGCTTCGCGGCAAATACCGAGATGGTGGAGCAGTATTTAGGGTCTGAAGTCGCTACCGCCTTGTACTTCGGCGCTTCTGGGAATACTGGGGAGGGTATAGTGTGGGGCATGGCTCTTGGGGCCGAGCCTGAGCACATGGACGCCTACCAGGGTCATGGCTCGGTGGCCGTCCCCGACGGCCCACTGGTGACATGGGGCCTCGTAACCAACGGAGCGATAATCGTCAATCGCGAGGGGCGGCGTTTCGGCGACGAAAGCCGAGGCTACTCCGAGTTCGCCGCTGACGTTGTTGCCCAGCCTGGAGAAGAGGCATGGGAAGTGTTCGACCAGAGGGTTTACGACGCTTCGCGTGGTACGCGCTTCGAGGAAGTCATCGAAGCTGGAAAAGTAGCGCATGCCACATCACCAGAAGATCTGGCCAAGAGCCTCAGTTTGCCTGCTGAAGAACTGAAAGCTACCGTCGGCTCAGTCAATAGTATTGCTAGAGGAGAAAAGAATGATTATTTAGGCAGAACGAATCTCACCCAAACGCTGGAGGCGCCTTTCTACGGCATCCACGTACGCGGGGCGCTATTCCACACCCAAGGAGGCTTAAAGGTCGATTCCTCGGCCCGCGTGCTCGGTGAGGATAACCTACCCATACCAGGGTTGTACGCTGGAGGCGGGACGGCAGTAGGCGTCAGCGGGCGCGGAGCCGAAGGATATCTGGCCGGCAATGGACTCTTGACGGCGGTTGGGTTCGGGAAGATAGCCGGGGGAGCCGCGGCAAAGTATGCGACCAAAACTGAGAGAAGTAGGCCATGAGCATGGATAAGATGCCGGAGCGTTCTCCCAAAATTCGCGAAGATTATATTAAGATGGTCGAGGATCAGTACTTTGCCAACGTAGATCTCAAAGACCTCGAAGCCGTGCTCGATTGCTTCCATCACGACGCAGTCTTCGTTGTACAGTCGGCTTTCTCGACTCACGAAGGTCGCGACACCGGCATAAAAGAAATGTTCGAGAGGCTGTTTAGAAACTATGCACCCAAAATCCTTCATAGTAACTTTCGACATGTGGTGGACGTGCCCAAGGGATGCTGCGCCTCGCAGTTCAGCGTCGAGAATATCTCCGCCTACGATGGAACGGAGGCCGTTATGAGTAACTGCAACTTCTTCTACTTTGATGGTGAAAAAATCAAGAGCGTGTATGTCTATATGAGCGGTGGACAGAACACTCTGGGCTGAATGTTTGACTCAAAGATCTTGCCAATAGAGGTAAGAAAAGCCTTCTGGAAAGTCGCTGTGAGTCTGGTAGATAACGAACATCCCTGGTAGCCTGCTGCTGTCGGAAGGGAGAAAGCAACGACTCTATTCGGAGCCCACGCATCTATATGGGTAGGGGGCCTGGATCCCCGAGGGTGCTGAACGGGTCATTTCGAGGACGGCTAACGCAGGCCCGCTTTTTGTTGAGATACCTCTCTTGCGACCCAGCGACATGGATGTAGAGGGCACTCGCAAGCTACTGGATCAACATAGTGTCGGATGGAACTATAATGACGAAAGCTCGAATACAAGAGCAGGCGTGGAACAAGATTTTATTACCGATAAGCACTATGAATTGAGAAAGCTCAGTTGTACGGTGAGTCGGCTACTTGTGTCATGCGGTTGGCGGACAAGACCGAAGGTAGGAGGAGATGGGTAGGGAGGGGACAGTCGGGAGCAAACAAGGGAAGCTGGTGTTCTCGTCCGAGCCGGAGGCCCACGCCTACACTGACGGCGCATCTACGGAGACCCGAGGCCCCGGAGGCTACGGAGCCATTGTGACTTAGGATGGCAAGACTGAGGAGGTCAGCGGTAGCGAGCCGGACACCACAAACCAGCGGATGGAGGTGACCGCCGCATGCGTTGCCCTTGAGACTATAGAGGAGGGGCACGTCGTGACCATCTACTCTGACTCCTCTTACCTCGTCAATTGTATGAGGAGAGGCTGGCACGAGAGGTGGCAGGACAACGGGTGGCTTAACAACCTAAAAGAGCCGGTAGCGAACAGGGACCTGTGGGAGAGACTCCTGAGAGCGGTGCGGCGCCACAAAGAGGTGCGGTGGAAGAAGGTCAAAGGACATCAAAAGAGTAGAGGCCCGCATAAGGCAGGGAACAACCGGGCCGACGAGCTTGCCGTGTTGGCGAAACAGGCGGTTGGTGCTCTACAGACTCGCCAGTAAGCGCGCTTATAGGAGCGCGCGGATGACGCTACGAGTCGGCTTGTTCTCTAGTTCCCACAATCGGAAGTTGAGCTTTGCTGGGAGCTAGGTAGACATCTACCGAACAATTCGGTAGACTGCAGATGTGATTGGGGAAAACAGGACCAACACGCTTGTTGAGATGGATCGCACTTCCTCGCCTGCTGAGATGGCGAAGGCGCTATCGGAGGCCAGAGACACCCTGCGCCATTTCGAGACTTCGGCGCTTACTGACGTGGCACACACGCTTTCGGACATTACCGAGAAACTGGCGCAGACCACTGCGGAACTCGCGGCGACCAGACGTGAGGAGTGGGTGGATGCTGAAGGAGCGCGGCTGCACCTCAAGAGGACGAAGAAGCAGTTCGAGAGGATTGCGTCTCAGCTTCCGAGGCATTACGTTAGCGAGCGCGGAATTCTCTACAACGTAAGAGAGATCGACGAATGGCTCATGAATCGTTAGGGAGCACTGCTACCAACTACTCTGGCGACAAGGTCACTCCTTGCCGAGCCTAGGTAGGTCGCCTTCCGCGCCACTCTCCTCCGTCAGTGTTCTTCGCCTGGCCCTGGCTTCGTTCGCATCCGCCCACACAAACGCACGAGAACTCGTTTGATTTAAGACTTTTTGGTTTGCCCCGATTCTCGAACACGACACAGCATATATTCGTAGACATTCACACAACAAGCGCGCCGCTTTCCCGAGGAGAGCTGTTCGACGGTCCGTAAGACCCGGCGGGCCCGGGTCTCAGGTTGCTTGGCCGATTCGACCCAGCGAACCCAATCGCGACGACCCATGGTCGTGAGGTCGTCCCACAACGTATTGGCCTCTTGAGAGATGGTAAGGACGTCCCGAAGATCGTCCGGGACAGTTGGTTCAGGCTCTGGTCCCAGGATAGCGAGTTTCACCGTGTCGCCCGCGTCGGCAAGGGCGCCCTTGAGCATGGCCTTGTTCACCCGCAGCCAGTGGCCTCTGGACGTACACGGCTCCAGCGCCGCCCGGAAAGGATGACCGTTGATGGCGCCTTCGACCTTGGTCGAGCCGTGCGAGGTAAATTGCTCGCTGACCCACTTCGGAACTTCTAGCAGGGTTTGGAAATCGGACTTCGTTTTAGGACGCTGAAAGAGCTGTGCCTCGAACCGCAAGACCGTTGGACCGTTACCATCGACCTTCGCGACCTGAGTATTGCCGCCTGAGAGGAGAGCCGGCTTTGCGACCTTGGTTGACTCCTTGGACGTTTTGTTAGCCACTGCGTTCACCCCAACGGATAGACTGACATATACACAAGTATCCTTGATTCTAGAGAGTTCACATCGGTAGACTCAGCGTTCCTCAGTTTGTCACGATACGCTACGGGGAACCTACCAACGGGAGATGGTGCGCTGTGGTCATTCCGAGCGCTGCAAGAAATGTCAGGCGGGGGAGAAGCACGGGCCTTACCTCTATCGCTACGCCTATAAGGACGGGAGGCGCGTGAGCAAGTACATAAGGCTCAAGGATGCGGAGAGGCTCGGGCTCTCTCGGCCCATCGTGGAGAAGGCATGAAGAGCAACAAATCCCGGAGGCATTGGGCCATCCTGCA
Source organism: Rubrobacteraceae bacterium (assembly GCA_049650165.1). Classification (GTDB taxonomy): domain Bacteria; phylum Actinomycetota; class Rubrobacteria; order Rubrobacterales; family Rubrobacteraceae; genus SIRX01. The sequence goes on along the minus strand of JBARZO010000432.1, from coordinate 748 downwards.
GCAGTGTTCTTCTGCAGTGGCATGGTAGTGCGGCAGTTCAGCTCCTTGCATTCCACAGTGTTTTATTGTCTTAACACTACCGATCTAGCTCTCGTTGTGACATAGTTATTGCCATGGGCCTCACTAAACCAACGAGAGCGCCGGAAGAACGGACCGGGAACGAGGTCAGGCCGGAGCCGCCCTACAATGTGATCCTCCACAACTCCTGGCACCCCATGACCTATGTAGTGTACGTTCTCAAGAAGTCGATCCCGGGCCTGACCCTAAAGAAGGCTACGAAGATCATGCTAACCGCGCACAGAGAAGGCCGGGCGGTGGCGAAGAGTTGTCATAAGGAGCTTGCGGAGCTCTATGAAGAGCGTCTGAAGGCGAAGGGGCTTAGGGCCTCTATCGAACCGGGGGCGTGAGGTGCGAGCCTTGACTTCGAGATACGGAGTCCTTCTGCTAACCGTCGTACTAACACTTGGAACACTCACCGTCACCGGCTGTTCCGACGTAGAGCAGGCTGCAAACGACATACTCAAAGAGATCGAGGCGGGCGGCCAAACTACCCCAGGGCAGCAGTCCGGAAGCTCCAGCGGCTCCGGCCCGCGAGAGGCTGCGGGGGCGCCGGCGCCGCCTTCGTTGGCCGAGGCAGAAGAGCAGCTCGCCGGTCTTACCGTAGGACCTGTTGGAAGTATGACCGGCTATAGCCGGGAGCTGTTCCCGCACTGGGCATCCGACGGCACCGAGTTCGGTTGGGATGAGC
>JBARZO010000431.1:0-8664 GCA_049650165.1 Rubrobacteraceae bacterium | reverse complement strand
CTCAGCGGAAAACGTTAGCCCAGGTGGTAACAATTCGCTCTACGCCTGCGACTCATTGGACAACTCGGGTAGCGCCTCGTCGAGCAACGCGTCAACCGATTCCACAAAGACCGCTGCTACGGCTCAGGCCAACACCCTGGCGGTAGTGCCCAGGCGCATCTACGTGGACCTCCCAGTAGGAGCCTCGTGGCTCTTCGAGGGGGAGGCGTGATCTTGCATATCTTCAACCTCTTGGATCGGGTAGTACTCCATGAGAAGCTCGGCGGGATCGTGCGGAAGCGGTCGTCCGTCCCGACTGAAATGCAAGAGAAAGCATCATCCCCACGTCGAGGGCGGCTCGAAATGGACGAGAAAGAGCCACTCTCGCTCAGAGGACGATTTCTCAACCCGCGCACCCTACTATCGGTGCTTCTGGCGGGAGCGGTACTGTTCCTGGTCTTCCGCCAGTTCCTCGGTCTCGACTGGCACGAGGTCTGGACGAATGTGACGGAAGCCAACCCCATCTTCCTCGTTGTTGCGCTGGGGGTTTTCTACACCTCTTTCTACGTGCGGGCTCTGCGCTGGAAGGTGCTCCTCGAAAACGTCGGATACAGTCGAGAGACCAGGGTGCGGATGCCCTCTTCGTGGGGGCTCGCCAGGATCATGTACATCTCCTGGTTCGCCAACTGCGTGACCGTTGTCCGGATCGGGGACGCATACCGGGGCTATCTGTTGAAACGCCGTGCGGGAGTCTCCTTCACCGTCACGCTCGGCACAATCCTCGCCGAGAGGGTCTTGGATCTAGCGGTGCTCGCGGTGATGCTTTTAGGGTCCATTCTTATTGTCTTCCACGGCTCCATGCCCTCCGGCGTCTCGGGCCCCCTGCTCGCGGGCGCCATTGTCTCTGCATTAGGGGTGGCAACACTGCTGATCCTACGGCGCTTCGGTGATTCCGTCGGGCGGCTCGTGCCCGTAAGGTTCCGGGAAACCTACCGGCGGCTTGCCCACGGAATGAGCGGCTCCGTGGCACGGGTGCCGGCGCTCGTCGGCTACTCCATAGCCGGATGGGCTATAGAGAGCGCGACGCTGTACCTGGTAGCCAGGTCCATCGGGGCCGATATCTCTGTGTGGGGCGCGATCTCGGTCGCCCTGGTCGCCTCGTTGCTATCCGTCTTCCCGTTCACGCCCGCAGGGCTCGGAGTAGCCGAGGCCGGCATAATCCTCGCCCTCGGATGGCTAGGCGTGCCCGCAGACATCGCCGCGACTATCGCCATTCTCGACCGGCTCATCACCTATTGGAGCATCGTCTTCTTCGGCTTCCCGGTTTATCTGCTGGGACCGGGACGCTCTCCCGAAACCAGGCCTGGAAAATTCATCATATCCACTGAATCAAGAAAGGAACTTTAACCATGATTCATCACTGCACCCGTCAAGGCGAGGCGCTACCGTACCAGCAGGTGAGCGTCGAAGTAGTCGTGCCCGTCTACAACGAGCAGGATTCCCTTCCGGACAGCATACCCGCCCTATGCGAGTACCTGGCAAACTATTTCCCCTACTACTGGTCGGTGGTGATCGCCGACAACGCCTCTACCGACGCCACCCTCGCCGTCTCCGAAGGTCTCGCCAGAAGCTACCGTCCTTACGTTACGGTGCTGCACCTCGAAGAGAAGGGACGCGGGCGGGCGCTCAAGGCGGCCTGGCTCGCATCGAACGCGGACGTGGTTGCCTACATGGACGTGGATCTCTCGACGAACCTGTGGTCCCTCCTGCCTCTCGTGGCGCCCCTCACCACGGGACACAGCGACGTCGCCATCGGTTCCCGCCTTCTCAAAGGGGCGAGCGTCACCCGACAATGGAAAAGAGAGTTCATCTCCCGCTGCTACAACCTGCTCATAAAAACACTTTTCGCCAACCAGTTCTCCGATGCGCAGTGCGGTTTCAAGGCCGTAAAAGGCAGCATTGCGCAGGAACTCATCCCGCTCACCCAGGATAACGAATGGTTCTTCGACACCGAGCTTCTGCTAGTGGCCGAGGAGCAGGGACTCCGGATCTCCGAGGTGCCCGTGGACTGGATAGAGGATCTGGATAGCCGGGTAGACATAGCCTCCACCGCCATGAAAGATGTAAGAGGCCTCCTCAGGATCCGAACACGACATCTGAAAAGTAAAGTGGCATCCGCCCTCGGCGGAGAGAAAAATCCGAAACGGGCGGCGGATCTCAGAGACACCGCAGCTCCAGAACACGAGGGCGTCCGAAATACCTACGACGGTGAGAACGAACCGATCCTGCACCGCGCGAGCAACTCTTGGAAAGGAGAGGACTCTTGATCCTGGACAACCCAAACAATCGAAGAGATGAACCTGCTACTAGAGAGAAAGCCCTCGAAATTCCTCCATCGCATCACGACACCGAAGCGTGGACCTTCGCGGCGCCGGTAAAGAAACATAGACCCTGCTGCTACATAACCGCCGCGTGCCTGGAGGCAAGAGACATTGCCGAAGAGGAAGCGTGCTACGAAGTCATGCTTTTCCGACTCTTCGTAAACGAATACGAGGAGAAACTAGGCGAGGGAGCCGAGATCGCCGACTACCGTAAGAGAAGTGCGGAAGTCGCCAGAGTCATTGAGCACCATCCGGCACGGCGAGAGATCTACCTGAGCATCTACGAACGCGCGATCTCGCCGCTCATTGACTTGATAGTTTACGGTCGTTGGGAGGAAGCTCACGACGCCTTCGAAAGCATGCGCACCGAGATAGAAAACCGAGTCCTGAAAGAACCTTTAGCATCACCCAAAACACCTGTACGGCCCGACGGCAAAGATTGTCCCCGCGGATTGTGACGCTCTTTCTGCCTCTGGCCCTGCTAATCTGCGCAATGGGCGTACCGCTACCCGGCACGCTCCTTCTGATGGGCACTGGCGCCTTGGCGCAAGGAGAGGCTCTGGACCTGCCGGCGGTCGCGATCCTCGCTCTGGGCGGGGTAGTGATCGGCGACAGCGGCAGCTACTTCATGGGGCGCTACGGTGGACCGCCCGTGCTGGAACGTCTATTCCACGTTCGGAAGTCTAAATCAGCGACACAGAAGACGCGAGACGCCTTCGAGCGCTACGGAGGCTGGACTGTGTTCGTCACCCGCTTTCTGCTGACGCCGCTCGCCCTCCCGACGAACCTCATAGCTGGATTCAGCGGATACCCGTTCCGTCGGTTTCTAGCGTTCGACCTCGCGGGTGAATCTTTGTGGGTTTGCCTCTGCCTGGGTTTGGGTTACCTCTTCGCGGACAATTGGGAAACACTGGCCGAGGCCTCCAACACGTTTGTCTGGACGCTCTTGATAGCGGCGACTGTCGCGCTCAGCATCTACCAAATCCACCGGCTAATCTCCCGAAGCAGAAGCTTTTGAGAGCACCGACCGGTCGAGCACCAGAGAGTGATGGAACTGGTGCAGTGGCGAGAGATCGACGCAGCAGCCGGATCTGACAAGCAGACACAGATCCGGCTGCTTGTCAGATCCCACGATATTGCTGCAGATTCGCTCCACTTTGCCCTCAACACTTCTTATCGGAGCTAAATCTCAACAACCAGCTCGGAATCCTGCGATGATGCCTACTCCTTTGCGGTTAGAGGCTCCAGATATATGTTCCGAGGTTCTCTAACGTATAACTTGAGTCGTGGCTCTGGTGGTTAGCCTTCTGGCGATGACGGATCCACTTTGCCGGAGCCTTCCTCGATCTGGCGCCGGATGGATTCGAGCGTAGCTTTTATTCCTTCCTCGAATGAACCGCTCCCGCTACCGGAATCTTGCTCTTCTTCTACTGAACGAGGGCCGAAGGAGAGATGAACGGTCACCGTGCTTTTTGCCCGGTCGTCTTCTGTGACCGTGATCCAACCAGAGTAGTCGCGGCCCCACTCGGCGCCCCACTCCATGCGGCGGGAATCCTGGTCCACGCTGAAGTAACCTTCACCCTCCGTCTCGTAGTGTCCGGGGATCTCGACCCTCATCCAAACTTTCTGCTCGCCGGGACTATCCGAAGATGAAGGGCCTGAGAGGGCCGCTTCTTTTACGGGCGGTAGGTAATGGGGGAGATTACCCACATCGGAGAGCCAGGCGAATACCGCCCCGGCAGGAGCCTGAATCTGCTTGGTTTTTTCGTATTCCTGCACCTTCAGTCTCAGCTTTCGTCGGAGTGGTTCTGGGGCAGGGCTCCGCCGCTCTTTTCTTCTTTTTCGACCTGCTCGTCGGTGGCGTCCTTTCCAATTTCCGTGTCGGGTTTCTTCTCGGAACGATCTTTTTCCTGCTGCTCTTGCTTTTTCTCGTCGCTCATGCGGCCTCTCCAAATCGTTGGGTTCATGCAGCCATGAAATACTGCCAGCTGTAGAGAGAACCCTCTGTGATAGCTCGCCCGTTCTCCTCTGCTACGAGGGGGTTTCTTCGGAGAGTACCTCCTCGGCCCAACTGAGGGCCGCGTTTGTGGCGGGAAAGCCGATCGTGGTGAGGGCTAGGACGATGGCGTGCAGGATCTCTTCTTCCGTTGCGCCGATGCCGAGCAGCTTGCGGACGTGAGATCTCACGGCTCCTTCCGATTCGGCCCCGACGGCCACACCGAGCTTCACCAGGCGCCGCTCCTTCTCTCCAAGCGGACCGGCCTCATGTTCGGCGGCTCCTAGATGATCAAAAGCCTCCTTGACCGCCGGAAAACGTTTCTCGAACTGCTGGTATACCTCCGGCAAGTAATCTGTCATCTTCTCCCTTCCGCTGGCTGCCAGTCCATAGTATCAAGCCACCAGGAAATTGGGCGTCGTAATCTCCCAGAGTTGGCGGATAATCACGAGCAAGTACCATAGAAGGAGTTAGCTGTCATGGTCAAGAGCAATGCTGAGACACCGGAGGCGTATATTGCCGAGTTGCCTCCAGAGCGACAGCGGGCCATCTACGCTGTTCGGAACATCGTTCTGGAGAATCTGCCTGAAGGATATGAAGAAGGCATGCAGCACGGCATGATCGGCTACTACATACCGCTCGAACGCTACCCTGATACTTACAATAAACAACCCCTCAGCATCGCTACGCTAGGATCTCAGAAGAATCACATGGTGCTACATCTAATGGGTGTTTACAGCGACCCCGAAACAGAACGATGGTTCAAAGAGCGTTTCGCGGAGAGTGGCAAGAAACTTGATATGGGCAAATCTTGCTTGCGGTTCAAGAAGCTCGAAGATATGCCGCTGGAGGTGATCGGGGAGGCGATCTCGCGGACGCCTCCCGAGAAGTTCATCGAGCAGTACGAGGCTGCCCGCGCCCGTTAGGAGAACGGAGATCTCACACCGGGCGCCCGTTACCTGGAACATCGAAAGCGCTAGTGTGCGGACTTCGGGATGACACCACATATAGACGATGGTGAACTTTGCCCCGTATCGGGTTAACCTTAACTTATGCTCACTACCGGCGGACCGGCGAAAACTATACTCGGCATCGACCCCGGCACGGCGACGATGGGGTGGGGCGTTATCCGGCAGGAGGGGAACAGGTTGAGGTACGTGCAGCACGGGGCGATCACCACTCCCTCCAATTGGGAGATGCCGCGCCGGTTGGGACGTCTCTTCGACGGCGTGTCAGAACTTGTAAGAGGTTACCGGCCCGAGACGGTGGCGATAGAGGAGCTTTTCTTCAATACGAACGTGACCACCGGGATCACGGTCGGACAGGCGCGGGGCGTCGCCATCCTGGCCGCGTACAAGGCTGGAATCGAGGTCACGGAGTACACGCCGCTACAGGTGAAGCAGGCGGTTACGTCCTACGGACGGGCGGATAAACGTCAGGTGCAGGAAATGGTCCGGGCGCTGCTGAACCTACGAGAAATCCCAAAACCCGACGACGCCGCCGACGGACTCGCCATCGCGATCTGTCACGCCTTTACTTCCCGGATGGGCGGCAAGGTGGGGGTAGGAAAATAATGACTTGTGCCGGATAATTAGACCATGATACACAGGCTTCGCGGACAACTCGTTGAGAAAGACGCCGAGGGTGTAGTCCTCGACGTGGGCGGTGTCGGGTACCGGGCCTCGACGCCGGCGGGCACGATGAATGAACTTCCGCCCGTCGGGGAGGAATGCGTGCTGCACACCCGGATGGTGGTGCGGGAGGACGCGATGCTTCTGTTTGGTTTCGCCACCCGTGATGAGCGGGCGGTCTTCGACGCGTTGACCGCCGTTAGTAAAGTTGGGCCGAAGCTGGCGAACTCCGTGCTCTCGACACTATCGCCGCAGGAGATCTCCGAGGCCGTTGCCAGGGGAGACGTGGTGAAGATCTCCTCCGTGCCGGGGCTCGGTAAAAAGACCGCCGAGCGTCTGGTGCTGGAGCTAAAGGGCAAGGACCTGGCGGTGTTCGCCCCGATGGAGAGCGCGACGACTCCCGTCTCTAACGGTGGTGGGCCGTACATGGAAGCCCGGGAGGCGCTCACCGGACTTGGTTACTCGCTGGAAGAGGCGGAGTACGTGCTGAACGAGGTTCCGCCGCAGGATTCGGTCGAGAAGTATATAAAGGAGGCGCTACGACGGATCGGGGGTAGGCGTTGAGCGACGAGTTCGACGACTTCACCGTCGGCGGATCTGGAGATGAACCGCCCGAAGACATAACCGGGGCGGCGGGTCCTCCCGGCGGCATGCCACCAGACGGGCCGCCCGCCGAGCATCCGTTGAACCCAGAGCCTTTCGAGGAAGACGATGAACCCACGCTCCGGCCCCGCAGCTTGGATGAGTTCGTCGGGCAGGAAGCGTTGAAGGATAACTTGCGGATTTTCGTGCAGGCCGCCCGTCAGCGGGAGGAGGCGCTGGACCACATGCTGCTCGCCGGGCCGCCGGGGCTTGGCAAGACGAGTCTCTGCCGCATCCTGGCGACGGAGATGGGGGTTCAGCTTCATCCCACGAGTGGACCGAGTTTGGAGCGGGCGGGGGACATGGCGGCAATCCTTACGTCCCTGGACGAGGGGGACTTCTTATTTATAGATGAGATCCACCGTCTCAACCGCCAGATCGAAGAGATCCTATACCCGGCTATGGAGGACTACGCGATGGACATCGTGCTCGGGCAGGGACCGTCGGCCCGCACGATTCGCATGCCTCTACCGCGCTTCACCCTCGTTGGGGCGACTACCCGCACGGGGCTTATGACCAAGCCTTTGCTGGACCGTTTCGGATTCACCAAGCGCCTCGACTACTACAGTGCGGCGGACTTAAAGAAGATCGTGGTTCGGAACGCCGGCATTCTGGACGTCCCGATCACCGACGGCGGCGCGGAGCAACTCTCGGGCCGGAGCCGGGGCAAGCCGCGGATCGCGAACCGGCTCCTCCGGCGTGTCCGGGACTACGCGGAGGTAGTCGGCGACGGCAACATAGACGAAGAGACGGCCAACGCCGCGCTCGCAATGCAAGAGGTGGATGAGTTGGGTCTGGACCGGGCCGACCGGGATTACCTGAGCCTTATCATAGACAAGTTCGACGGCGGACCGGTGGGTGTCGGCACTATCTCCGTGGCGCTCGGTGAGGCCCGGGATACGGTGGAGGACGTGTACGAGCCGTTCCTGTTGCAGAGCGCCCTTATACAGCGGACCAGCCGGGGCCGCGTCGCCACCCGCCGGGCCTACGCCCATCTTGGCATCCCGATGCCGGGCCAGGATCACCTAGAGCTAGAGTAGGTGTCGGAAGAGAGTGCCCCGGAGATTCAGCGGGGCAACGGGAGCTTCACCGGTCCGGGCGGCGGAAACATCTTCGAGCACTGGTGGCGGCCTCGAAACGAAGCTCGCGCCGCGGTAATTCTCGTACACGGCTTGAAGGATCACGGCGCCCGATATGACCATGTTGGGGAGTGGTTTGCCGGGCATGGATACGCCACCCACGCTTTCGATCTCCGCGGGCACGGTGAATCGGCCGGTGAGAGATTCTTTGTCGCGTCGTTCGACGAGTACGTCGATGATCTGGACACTTTCGTGGCGCGGGTGTTGGAGAAGGAGCCGGGAAAGCCTTTATTTCTGCTGGGGCATAGCATGGGTGGGGCGGTTGCGAGTCTGTTCGTTCTGCTGCGGAAGCCGGACCTTGAGGGGTTAGTTCTAAGTGCGCCAGCTTTGGAGCCGACCGCGAACGTGTCGCCGGTTTTGATCTGGCTGTCGGGGATCATCTCTCGCTTTTTCCCTCGCGCCCCGGTGACCAAGGTGGACATAAAGGCTCTCTCACACCTGCCGGAGGTTATCGAGGCCGCCCGAAAAGACCCGCTCTCCAACGAACGTCCCGCCCCCGCCCGGACGGGCTATGAGATCCTGCGCGCCATGCGGCGCATCCGGGAACGGTCACACGAGCTCACGCTACCCATCCTCATTATGCACGGCACTGGAGATCACCTAACTAATCCCGACGGAAGCAAGAAACTGTATAAACAAGCCGCCTCAGAAGACAAGGAGCTAAAACTTTACGAAGGCCTTTACCACGAGCTCCTGAACGAAACCGAGCAAGAGCGAGTCCTCGAAGACATTACCCTCTGGCTCGACGAAAGACTTCGATAATGGTTTGTGGAAGTTGAGCTTCCAGGGAGCCGCTGTAGAACTGGAGGTTTGCGGCTCTACTCCGAAAACATCTCCGGCAACGTGAGGTAGCTGCCGGCAAAGAAAAAAGCTGAGCCCTGCAGATAGGCTACCTT
>JBARZO010000430.1:0-5217 GCA_049650165.1 Rubrobacteraceae bacterium | reverse complement strand
TTAAGAAAACTTAATATATGGTGCCTTGTATTTGTACCCGTCGCTAAGGGATAATTGCCTAAGAAATATTCCACCATCCCCCCGACAAACGGAACCTCCGGCGTTCGTATTATCCACTAAGGCCGTTCTCTAGCTATAGACCCTCTTATCTACACTGTAGTGGCCGATCTCTTGATCCGACACGACGATTTTGTAACAACCCAGCCTCGCCGTCTTCCGGAAGTTAAAAACTGTACGATGAAAACCTTCCGGACATAGAGATAATTATCCTGCGTACGAAAACTAGAGAGGAGCAGTCGTGGAACCCAGGGTAAACATCGTGACGCTTGGCGTAACAAACCTCGAACGCGCTGTAGCTTTCTACCGCGACGGGTTAGGATGTCCTCTCTCGGGTGCGAGCAACGAGAACATCGCTTTCTTCAAGACTAGCGGTACGGTTTTAGCTCTCTATCCCCACGAGCAACTGGCCGCCGATGCGACGAACGCCGAGCCGCAAGGTGGCGGGTTCTCAGGATTTACGCTGGCCCACAACGTCGCCGAGAAGAAGCAAGTCGCACCGGCGTTAGATGAGGCAGAGGCGGCTGGAGGAAAGATCGTCAAAGAGGCGCAAGACGTATCCTGGGGTGGTCACAGCGGATATTTCGCCGATCCCGACGGGCATCTTTGGGAGGTTGCCTGGAACCCTTATGCCCCCCTCGCGGAGGATGGCCGCCTGATCCTGCCCGATTAGACTACCGTAGCTATCTCAGGATGCCTTCTCCGGCGGGTGAGATGGGCTGGAGTCGGCCCTCGATCATCTCCCTTTGCGCCTCCAAAAACGGCGGCAATGAGAGCCGTTCTCCGAGGTGCGCCGGGTCTTCGTCGGTGGCGAAGCCGGGGCCGTCGGTGGCAATTTCGAACAGCACGCCGCCGGGATCGCGGAAGTAGACGGACCGGAAGTAGAACCTGTCTATAATCGGCGTGACCCCGATCCCGAGTTGTCTCAGGTTGTTCCGCCATTCCGAATGCTCCGCCTCGCTCGGCGTCCGGAAAGCGACGTGGTGCACGCCCCCGATACCGACCTGTCGGTGGAGGGGTAGGTCCGGGCGCTCCACCAGATGTACCTCAGTCCCCGGACCACCCGGCCCGACCTCGAAGACGGCCACCCGCGCCCCGTTTCTCTGGTACTCTCCCGCCGCCCGGAAACCGAGCGCCTGCTTCAGCACCCGGGAAGTAGCCCCGACGTTCCTCACGGTCAACGTCGAGGCATGCAAGCCCAGAATGGCTTTGTCTTGCGGTACAGAGCTCTCGGAGTACGGGGTTCCGGGTTGCATGCCCAACTCACCGCCGTCGGCCAGCTCCAACTTCTGTCCTTCGGGGTCGGTGAAGGGGAGGACGGCCCGACCGTTCCTGTTCTCTATTCCCCCACGCCGCACGCCGAGGTCATCGAAGCGTCCCGCCCACCAGTCGAGTGCCGCCCGGTCGGGTACGCGGAAGGCGGTGGCGGAGATCTTGCCGGAACCCTCCATATCCGGCCGGGCCCAGGACCAGTCGAAGAAGGTCATCTCGGTGCCGGGGTTTCCTATCTCGTCCCCGTAGAAGAGGTGGTAGGCCGAAACGTCGTCCTGGTTGACGGTCTTTTTTACGAGCCGCATCCCCAGTACGCCGGTGTAGAAATCGACGTTCTTCGAGGCCTGGCCGGTTACGGCCGTTATGTGGTGAAGTCCTCCCAGTTCCATAACTATTTTCTAACCCCCTATATTGAAACTATAACGGCTATGGACAGCACCAGCAGGATGCCGGGCGGTATCATCATGGAGACGGGGTCCTTTGACCGAATATGGGTGAACACCGCGCCGACCATCGTGGCGGCCAGCAACAACCCGCCCAACACGGCCAGCACCGGGGCGAAGATACCCACGAGCACCCCCAACGCCCCAACGATCTCGACCGACCCGGTAAAGTACATAAACCACCGCGGGTACCGGAAGTGGTCGAACATCTCCACCATCTGCTGCGTCCCGGCCAACTTCGAGCCACCCGCCCCGAGAAACGCCAGCCCTAAAATAACCTGCAAAACCGTTGCTATAACTTCCATGTCGCCTTCCTTTCTAAAGCCTTTGCTCTACAACACTAAACTCGTTTCCTACAGCGGCGCTCCGTTCTTTTATAGCGCCCGATCCAGTTTGCCGAGGAGCCGCATCAAATCTCTCTGCTCTTCGGGGGACAGGGTGGAGAACTGCGAGGCGACCAGCTCTTCGTGCGGCGGGACGACCTCGTCGTACAGCCGGCGCCCCTCCTCGGTTAGAAAGAGGCGGTTAGCCCGTCCTTCGGGACGTCGCGACAGCAGATCCCGCCGTTCCATCCGGTCCAGCATCTGGCAGACATTACCTTTGGTTACCAACAACGCCTCGGCCAACTCCTGCTGCGTAATACCCTCCGAAGCCCCAACCCGCGTCAGCGTGTCGAACTGGGCCATGTTCAGATCCCAACTCTTCAAATCCTCCGTCAACACCCGCCCAACCTTCTGCCCGACCCGCAATAGCCTCATCCACGCCACCACCGGCGCATTCCGGAAACCACCGTTGCCCGTACCATCGTCACGACCACTCGACATGGCTTTAGTTTAGCACTAAACAATGGCATCACCAAAGTATTTTCTTGTGCGGGGCTGGCAAGAGTGTATAATTGATACTTGTATTACTTTGATGGGAGGCGGTAGGTTTTGGCTACGCTCTATTGCGAGTGCGAACACAACATCTGGTCGGATCTCTGGTGGACGGAGGATGGGCCGCTCTTGATCTTCTTGGACAATAGACCTTCGAGCGCTTCTTATGGCAAGCAGATAACCGACTGCCCGAACTGCGGTCGGGAGTTGAGGCTGGAGATGCTCCGGTCAGAGAACTACTCGATGAGAGGTTAGTCTCCGGGATTCCTATTCGCCGGTGCCAGCAGCTTCTTCCACGTCTGAGACCAGGATGCGCCCCCCAGAGCCCGTACCATTCACCTCGGAGATGTCCACGCCAAGCTCTTCGGCCCGGCGTTCGGCAGGCTCCGTTGCGTCCACCGCTTCCGGCTCTTCTTCCGTATCTTCCGTAGATTCTTCGTCCAGCTCTTCTTCGGCTGGCTGATCCTCGGCGACCTCTTGCTGGGGTTCGAGCGCCGCTTTCATATCCTGAATCTCTTGCGCCTGTTCTTCCAGCGACCCGGAGAGCTCTTCGTTCTGATCCTGGAGCTTCTTTACAGACTTCGAGAGCTTCTTGATCTTTTTCTTCGTCTTCTTCGCCATTCGGATTCAGCCTTTCTACCGGGACAGTGAACAACAGTCTATCGCGTGGGATGACCCGCTACCCGCTGCCCTCCTCGTCCGAGCGGTAGTTCACCCCGACCGCCGCGCGCGGCTTTTTTACCCCGACTCGGAACCCAGCAGTCGGGTGAGCCGCAGGTGGACCCCCTCGTCCTCGTCGGTGACGTAGAAAAAGTGGCCGTCCTCGGTGACGGCGATGCCCTCCACCCTCGGCAAACTCGGGAACTCGCGGACGAACTCGGTCTCCAGGAGCCCCGAGCTTCCGGCTTCCGGCAGCTTGCAGTAGAAGTGAGTCGCAACAGTATCGCGTCCACCGGGATGGTCTTCCAACACCACGCTGCCCTTCTGCTTGCTGTCGATGTTGCCGGTCACGAGGTGTAGCTCGTCGCCGACTATGGCGAGGTCTCTGACCCCGGCAACCGTACCGTCGCCGCCTATAGCGTCATACCAGGTAAAGCCCGTTATCTTCGGGGCGTCGCCGCCGTCGAAGAGACGTTCGATGCCTTCGACGTCCGCCAGGATCGGGCGTCCCTCGGCTTCTACGGGATAACGCAGCCCGATCAGGACCGAGCCATCCTCCCGAAATGCCGTCCCCTCGATGTTGATGGTCACGTCGCCCTCGTGGACGTACTCGGTCAATCCCTTTTCCTCGCGGCTCTGCGTCACGAACGCCTCGTAGGTCGCCGATCCCTGCGGCAGAAGCTCCGGGCCGAACTCTTTCAGCGCGTCGTTGATGACGCGGTGGAGTACGAAGTCTGTGCGGGCAATGGCCATCCTCACTACCGGATCTTCGAAGGCGTGGCTAACATCCTCCTCCCGGAAGCGGGCGACCCAGGCTTCATCCGGGTCCACCGGGCCACGCTTGCCGCCGTGCTGGGAGCCGAAGACGTAGACCCATCCATCGTGCCGGGCGACAGACTCAGCATCCACGGTCTCGCCCTCTTTGGCGACGAAGTCCGGATCGGCGTGGAGGCGGTCTATCTCCCAACCTTCGTTTATCTCCATACCGCGCTTGTGCCCGATGCCCCCTACGCAATGCTCGGCTTCGGCGTCGTCCATCACCACCCAGAAACCATACTCCCAGTCGTGAGATTCGAGGAGCGGCTCGTTCTCTATAGTCAGGAGGCCCGAAGCCTCGTTCGGTTCGAGGTTTAGGTCTAGTTGCTGAAGCTCTCGCTCTGAGTCGTTCCGTTCTTTCACGCGCCGTCTCCTAGTTTGTGAACACCTGTCAGGGTATACCCATCCCAACATCCACGAGAAACCGGCGGCTACGCTCTAACGGGAGCCGGACGAAGACGACACGGAAGAGCTAGAGGAACTGGTTAGCTTTGTCTTATGGATCACGGAACTGCTGGCGCCGAACGCGGAAGAGGACGTATATGAGACGCCGTCACCGAAGAAGGTGAAGCGGATTTTGTCGGCTCGTCGCCCGCTACGCCGACGAGTGGAACGCATTCTACCCTGGTGCGCTATCCCAATGAAACTTGGAGTAGGATTTTGTACAATTGTCTAATGCAGACGATGAGTCACACGCAACCCTTCAGAGACGGACCAGAGCTACGCACATTACGAAAACTACGTGGGCTAAGCCAATCTAAGCTCGCCGAGATCTCCGGAGTTTCTCAAGCGCGTATCTCCGCCTATGAGTTGGGGAAAAACAATATAAATGAGAAAGATCTAATCGAAATACAAACCTCACTCGCCGGTATTGATGACAATTCCATACAGCAATTGAAGATCAAAAGATATCGTACTAATTACCGGCGAACCGGGGATACCGTATCCTCACGTCCACGCCGTAGCTACTCAACAACTCCTGGAAACATAGAATACCTACAAGTATTGGCGAAATTAGAAGCCCTCGCAAACGGGCAAAATGCTGAGCGCACATCGAGGCCGAAAGCATTGTCCATGTTCGCTGGGTTGGGAGG
>JBARZO010000429.1:0-1981 GCA_049650165.1 Rubrobacteraceae bacterium | reverse complement strand
GGGATCGCATCCACCCGGTAGACACCTTGAGCGATCCGCTCCGGTGGGTCAGCCATTACGAAATCTCCAGACCTTCATCATGGGCGCCCAGATCCCAGAGATGGTCCTCTGTCCAGGCTCCGGTTATGGCAACATCGGCGTTATGTCCACGTTCTTTAGCGAAGCGCAGGGCTAGTATCTGCAGACGTACCGTGAGTGGTATTTGTGAGAGCAGAGGGTGTAAACAAGCGGGCTCCTCGATAGAAAATACGATAACTCCTTCTGCCTCGGCGGCTTGTCCAACGGTGGTAAGGAGACCGTCCGGGTCTTCTGGTGGTCTTAGAAGCACGAGGCAATCTTCGCTTCCGAGAGGTACGGCGGACCCGTGCAGCAAGTACTCTGCATCGTAGCCTTCGGCCAGTACCCTCGACGCTTCGCGAACTTTGAGCGCTCCCTCGCGGGCCGTTACCGCAGCGGGGCCGACGCCGGCCAGCACGAGAGCCCTCGATGGTGGCGTGATCTCTTCTATGTCCGAATATTCCAGCGCCTTTTGTGTTGCTTCAGATACTCGGCTGAGATCGCCGCCAAAAACCGACGACGTGTCGAGGGACGCCGCGATCTTGGCGAGAACGAGCAGAGTGGTCGTGTAGCTAACGGTATATGTTTCCGAACTTTCCTTGGTCACGGTCTCTATAGCTTCCGGCCATCCGCTATCCTTACGGGTGATCGAGACCAGGGTGGACCCAACTTCGATGGCTCTGGCCCGTGCGCTCAAGGCGAACGCCGTTTCCGCCGTATGGGAAATGACAACAACCCCGTCGTCGGCCCGAAGTGTTGGTGAAAAGCGCACAAAATCCATCGCCGATTTCGGGCGGGCATCCATGCCAAACTCAGCAAACATCGCCGCACCGAGCTCCGCCGCGTGCAGACTCGTGCCCGTACCGACTAGCCAGATGCGGTTGCAATCAGCCAGTCGCAAAGCGTATTCGTAAAGGTCGATGTCTACTAGACGCTCGATCTCCTCTGGTTGAGAAAAGATTGCGCTCTTTGTGGCGCTACTTCCCATACGGATACCACCACTCTTTGCGTTCGACCTTCGGGTCTATGTGGACGTGCTTGGACTCCTGGAACGCTTCAAGGCCTTCGCGTCCGAGTTCACGGCCGATGCCGCTGCCCTTCTGGCCGCCGAACGGGGCGGCGTCGTTGTCGGTGAGCGGGTCGTTGATCCAGACGGTCCCGGCCCGGATTTCCCTCATGCACTTGAGCATCTTCTCGAAGTCCCGCGTGTACACGTTCGCCCCGAGCCCGAACGGGACGGAGTTGGCCTGCTCTATGGCTTCGTCCAGGCTATTCACCTCGACTATCGGAACGACCGGCCCGAAGGTCTCTTCGCCCAGGACCTTCATGGAAGGCTTGACGCCGGTAAGCACGGTCGGTTCGTAGAAAAAGCCTTTATCGCCCCACCGGCCACCGCCGGTGACGAGTTTCGCTCCTCTGTCCAGCGCCTGGTCGACGTGATCCTCTACTTTCTCGCGACCTTTCGCGTTGATCATCGGCCCGAGGTCCGTCGTGCGGTCCATCGGGTCTCCGAGGTTCAGGCTCTCGATGAAGGATTTCGAGGCCTCGATAAAGTCGTTCGCGACACGGCTTTCGACGTAGAAGCGTTCGGAGGAGGTGCAGACCTGGCCGGCGTTCAGGCAGGCGGCCCAGACGGCGCCTTCGGCGGCGATCTCCACGTCCACGTCGTCGCAGATGATGAACGGGTCTTTGCCACCGAGTTCGAGGTTCGCCCGGATCAGCCGTTCAGCCGCCACCGTCCCGACTTTCCGGCCTGTCTCTTGACTCCCGGTAAACGCTACCATGTCCACGTCGGGATGCCGGACGAGCGCATCACCGATTTCACCGGCGCCGAAGACGACCTGTAGCAGATCCTCCGGCAAGCCTTCCATCAACTCCGCCATGCGGCGGGTAGCGAGCGGAGTTTCTTCAGACGGTTTGAGAA
>JBARZO010000428.1:0-2753 GCA_049650165.1 Rubrobacteraceae bacterium | reverse complement strand
CCCGTATCGTGCGTTCCATAATGCCCCTATTCTAAACCGCGACGGACAACTCTACCCTACTCTGCCTCGACAGGGTTCGTCAGGGTTCCCAAACCTTCTATTTCGATGCTAACTTCATCACCGTCTTTCAAGAACACTTTGGGGTCGCGGGCGACCCCAACGCCCGGAGGAGTCCCGGTCAAGATGATGTCGCCGGGCTCCAGCGTCATGCCGGTAGAGAGGAAGGCGACGATCTCGGCGACAGAGAAGATCATTTTCTCCGTGTTCCCCTCCTGCATTACTTCGCCGTTGAGCGTGCATTTTATGGAAAGATTCTGAGGATTTTCTATCTCATCTTTTGTCACCAAATATGGTCCGGTTGGCGCGAAGCTGTCTATAGACTTACTCCTCGTCCACTGGCCGCCTTCGGAGAACTGAAGGTCCCGGGAGGAGACGTCATTGGCATTCATGTAGCCGAAAACGTAGTCAAGGGCGTTCTCGGCTTCGACGTGCCGCGCTTTTCGTCCGATGACTACCGCGAGCTCTGCCTCGTAGTCGGCCTGTTCGGTTATCTTGGGGATAAGAATAGAGTTTCCGGGTCCGGTGATGGTATTGGGGTATTTGGCGAAGACTGTGGGTTTTTCGGGGATATCGGCCCCGGTTTCGGCGGCGTGGTCTTCGTAGTTCAGGCCGATGCCGATGATCTTGCCGGGCCGGGCTATCGGGGCGTAGAGCTTTACGTCTTCGACCGCGACGCTCTCACCGCCTATGGGCTGTTTCTCAGCCCCCTCCTCTATAAGGGAGATCATGCTCGTCTCTTCGCCGGCGAGTTGTCGGACCTTACCATCCTCGATGAATCCGGCCCTGGCGTCACTGCTGTTCACCGAGTACATAACCAGTTTCAAAGAATCTCCTCCGCCAGATTTCCCTCAGAACGAGCTTATCTTAGCAGTAAAGCAACTCTCTCCGCTCACGGCTCAGGGCTGAAGACGTTGTATATTCCATCCTCCACCGCCCCGCGTGTAAAGCAGACGGTCGTGCAGGCGGTTCTCACGCCCCTGCCAGAACTCGATGCTCTCCGGCTCGACCCGGTAGCCGCCCCAGAAGGGCGGTCGAGGTATCTTCCGGTCTTTGTACTCTGCTTCCAGCTCCCGCAGACGCTTCTCCAACCTCTCACGATCCTCTACGACGCGGCTCTGCTCCGAGGCCCAGGCACCGAGACGGCTGCCGCGAGGGCGGCTCGCGAAGTAGGCGTCGGATTCCTCGAACGGTACGCGGACGGCACGGCCTTCGATGCGTACCTGGCGCTCCAGAGCGCCCCAGTAGAAGGCGAGGGTACAGTTGGGGTTGGCTTCCAATTCTTTCGCCTTGCGGCCTTCGTAGTTGGTGTAAAAAGTGAAGCCCCGTTCGTCGTAGCCTTTGAGCAACACGACGCGGGCGGAGGGATGTCCGTCTGAGGTAGCGGTCGCCAGGGTCATTGCATTGGGTTCGTGGAGACCGGCGTTTAGTGTCTCCTCGAACCAATGACGGAACTGATCTATGGGGTCGGAAGCGGCGTCGGACTTCTTGAGGCCGGAGCTAGTGTATTCGTTGCGGAGATCGGCGACGGGGCGGGTCAAACGTTACCAACCCCAGGTTCCGGCGGCGCCCTTGAACGGTCCGACTATTTCGGAGGTGATCCAACCACCGTAGAAGTCCCCCTCCTGCGCCTGTACTTTTTCCCCATCCACCCAACAAGAGTCCATCTTGGAAGGATAGAACGTAATGTAATCCTTCAAGCTCTCGAAGGAAGGCGTCGGGTCCGGGTAAGACCAGGCGGCCCGGCTCTCGGCGCGTTCGTCGGTTTTTAAGTCCCAGTACTGGGCCCGGCCTTTCCACTCACAGAAGGTCGTTCCTTCGACGGGCGTGAGATGCTCCATGCGAATGTCCTCGGGTGGGATGTAGTAGACGGGGGGATGGCTGGTTTCGAGCACCCGTTTGGCGCGGGTAGTGTAAGCGACGGTTACGTCGCCGAAGACTACTTTGATCCGCCCTTCCACATCCTCCAGTCGCGGTGGGCGAGGATAATCCCAGACAGATTCCTGTCCGGGCCCGGGTTCTACGCGTTGACGTCCCATATAAAGTTCTCCTTCTACTCTAGCGGTCGAAGTTATTATAGTTTTTGGCGCGTGTGAATCTGTAGCTTGCACAACAGGCGGACGTTGTGCGAAGCTTGCGGCATGAGCGAAAAAATAGTTTTTACCAGGGGAGTACCACCGCCGGAAGCGTTCCCGACCAAAGAGTTGAGTGAGTGCTTCAGTGCGGCGGTTAGCGAACATGCCAACGTCGTCTTGCAATACGGTCAGCAGCAAGGCTATCCGCCGCTGCGAGAGTATCTAGCCAACGAATACGAAGTCTCTGAAACAGAGGTTATGGTCGGCAACGGGTCTTTGCAGTTGCAGGACCTGCTCTCGGCGCATCTTATTACACCGAGCGCGGCGGTCTTTACCGAACAGCCGAGCTACGATCGGGCCATCGCCACCTTCCGACGGCGCGGGGCACGCACCATCGGCATCCCTCTCGAAGAAGACGGCATCAGCGTCGAGAAGTTGGAAGAAGCCTTGCAGAACGAGGTTCCGGCGTTTCTTTATCTAGTGCCGGACTTTCAGAATCCCGCCGGGGCGACGCTCTCGCTAGAGAAGCGGCGGAGGGTTGTAGAGTTGGCGGAGGAGTACGAGTTCTGGGTGATCGAGGACATCCCGTATCGAAAGCTCCGCTACGAAGGCGAAGACTTG
>JBARZO010000427.1:0-1995 GCA_049650165.1 Rubrobacteraceae bacterium | reverse complement strand
GCGATGGAGGCTCCGCAGTTGGTGCAGGTAAAGCTCTCCGAGAAGAGCATCGAATCCCCGGAGCCGTTCTTCTCTACGGTCTCTATTTGGACGAGCCCTTCGGACAGCTTGAGCGCCGTCTCTATGGAGTCGGTGAGGCGGCGTTCTATACCATCCCGCACTACGAGCCGGTCTACTACCACGTCTATGTCGTGTTTGTAGTTTCGGTCCAGGTTCAGATCTACCGGCAGCTCGTGTAGCTCGCCGTCCACCCGAACGCGGGCGTAGCCATCTTCGGCCAGTTCCTTGAAATACGTGCCGTACTCACCCTTCCTGCCCCGCACCACCGGCGCCATCACCATGAAGCGGGCCTTTTCAGGCAGTTCCAAAACCTTCTCGACCATCTGCTGCGGGGTCGAAGAGGCGACCGGAAAGCCACAGACGTGGCAGTGAGGCCGCCCGGCGCGGGCGTAGAGCAGGCGGAGATAATCGTAGATCTCCGTTACCGTCGCCACCGTCGAGCGGGGGTTATTGCTCGTGGTCTTCTGGTCTATAGAGACTGCTGGAGACAATCCATCTATGTGGTCCACGTCCGGCTTGTCCATTTGGCCGAGGAACTGTCGGGCGTAGGCGGAGAGGCTCTCGACGTAGCGTCGCTGGCCTTCAGCGTAGATCGTGTCGAACGCCAGGGACGACTTGCCGCTGCCGGAGAGTCCGGTCACCACGACCATCACATCCCGCGGCATCGAGACGGTAACGTTCTTCAGGTTATGCTCTCGCGCCCCGCGGACAACTATCTGGCTTTCGGCGATGTTTCGGCTCCTTTTTCGAGGGCTTTACCGGCAAGTATACGGCCTCTATAGGGTGGGCCAAAGGGTGTAATGTTACCGGCTAGGATTTTACCATCGGAATTTAAGACCTTTTACCTTTTCAGCGCGAACGTATATAGTTATTTGGCGTAAGGTAGATGTTTATCGCCCCAAACTACAGTGGGATCGTCAATGATATTACGAGATTTCAGACAAGCAATTATTCAGGATCTTGGCGTAAACTGTCCCGTCGAAGGCGGCGACGATCGCGTCGTTAGCGGCCTCGCAGTAGAAGAGGTAGCCATAGAGAGTAACGGTTGGCTGGAACCGGGTGAGATCGCTGTAAGTGATCGGGAGAAGCTGGACTCCAAGTTCTTGAAACACGCCCAAGAAGTCGGGGCTCCCGCCTTGATCTGGCGTACGAATAATTCGCCCGACGGGGACGCCATCGACCTCGCGCGCAAGCTCGACCTCGGGCTCTTTACACTGGATCCGACGGTGCCGCTCAAACGTCTATTCGCTGCTTTCTCCGGCGGTGACGATCTGCTACTCCGCTCTCACACGGTGAGCAAGGCGCTGCTGGAAACCGCGGTGGGTGAAGGCACGATGCAGAGCCTTACGACAAGAATCTCCGACCTACTCGGGCGTTCGGTCGCGGTCGAAGACCCAGTTGGTCGGCTGCTGGCGGTCGCCGGTGAATCGCACGTGTTGGCTGATCTGTTGGAGGAAAACGAGCTTCGGGCTTCGAGTAGCACGGGTATTGACGAAATACGCCGCGAACGAAGAGACCGCTACGCCCGACTACCGGATGGTTTTCTGTCCGTACCGATCGAACGCTGGAGAGTCGAGAGCAACGAGCTTTTCTGGATGCCGATCGGCAGTGGAACCCCAGTAGGCTACTTGTGGATGGATCTCGAAGGCCATTCTCTAGCCCCGGAAGACGTGGTACTCCTGTACTGGGCCCGACGCATTTTGGAGACCGAACTCGGGAAAGAGCGGGTCCGGCTAGAGACCGAACTCGGCGCCCGCGGAGATTTCCTGGACGACTTGGTAAACGGCCACTACGGCTCCGTAGACTTGCTGCTACAACGCGCCCGTTACCTGGGCGCCGATCTTTCATCCGGTGCTATGACCTTGATCGTGGACATCGACGACTTTGCCAGCTACTTGCAACGCCGCAAACTCAAAGAATCCGCCATTCAAGAAC
>JBARZO010000426.1:0-1629 GCA_049650165.1 Rubrobacteraceae bacterium | reverse complement strand
GGTCTGAGTTCGTCCCGAGCTCGCTGCCGCCCTCCGGCTCAGCCGGTACTTCTGGATCTTGGATCTCGGGCTCTTGGATCTCGGGCTCTTGCTTTTCTGGTTCCTGTATCTCCGGCTCCTGCCCCGCTCCACGACCGTACTGCTCGTTTGTTGTGCCTGCTACCGGATCGGGGGCCGTGCCCTCGCCTGAGGTATCCCCCTGGAAGCCTTCCTCGCTCACGGTCTCGTCCGGTAGCGGCCCGCTGGTCGTGCCGCCCGGGTCATACTGATCTTTGTTGGCCTCCGGCTCCTCGCCGGCGGGATCTTCAGATGAGATGAGGTTTCTGAGCCGACGCAAGAGACCTTCGTCTTCGTCTTTGTCCGCTCCAGCTTGCTGGCTCTCTCCTGTAGTGTTCGGAGCTTCGTCTTGCCGCTCGTCCTCAACAGCGACCAAACACTCGGCGTAGGCATCGTTGGGCTCGACGGTCATCACGTTTGCGTGCCCTTCGTCTACGAGAACACGGTTGAAGAACTCCGGTCCGGTTGTCTCGGTCTGGGCATCTTCTGGAATCCACACGTAAGCAAGCAGACGGCCGTAGGGATCTTCGACCTCCTCGTCGGTCTCCAGCACGACCTCCTCACCTTCCAACGCCTCTGCGGTGAACGTTCTTGCTTCCTCGGCGCCGGCCTCGGGGGAACCGTTCTCACCACCCATCTCAGGGGTATTAATGCCTATGAGCCGTACACGATCGTAGCCGTCCACGGGCTCCTGGAGCTCGACCGTGTCTCCGTCTATCGCCCGCGCGACCGTCGCAGCCGGGGCATCTTCCGGCGGCTCGACTGGACAAGCATCAGGGTTACCGGCCGGGACATTCGGATTGGTGGTTCCCATTACGGTAGTTCCACCCATGAGCTCTTCCGGATCTTCTGAGCCGGTAGTGCCGGTGTCCCCGGAGACGTCTTTCTCGGTGTCAGGCTCCGGCTTGCCGCCGGCGTTCTGGGGCCGGTCGGACGGCTCTTCGGGGTTTTTAGTGTTTCCGCCGGCGGAGTCCCCGTCTTTGCCCCCTTTATTGCCGGAATCTTCTTCGCAGTCACCGGCGGCTACGTCGCTTGCCCGGGCACACCCGTCTCCTGCAAAGACTTCATCGCCGATTCGCACAGTACCGTCGCCAGTGTCCACGTCCGGAGCATCCTGGGCATGGGCGGTAGCGGCGAGAATGGTGAGTAGTACCAGAACAGCCAGCACACCCGAGAGTGCTATCCGCCAGGCGCGGATACCAGCTCGGTACAATCGTAGACTGGCTGTTGGGCCTCCTGAGCGGGAGATCCTGGTTTGTAAGGCCATGTCGCTCCTTTTCGGTCGTGGCTTTTGTAGGCTGGCGGGGTTTATTGAGTTCAGTTTTGGCCTCCGCTCGTAATGGTGGTTGTGGTGTTCTGAACCACGTTGCCGGCGGTAGATGGGGCCTGCCCCCCGCTCGTGGCCGGGGAGGCTGTATCTGAAGTCCCGCCGGAAGGGGCCGCGCTAGATTCCTCTACGACGGTGTTAGTGACTTGCGCCGCCGGTTCGAGTTGCTGCGAGGCCACCTGTGGCGCTGGTTCGAGCTCCTGAGTCGGAGCTTGGGTGGATACTTCTTGATAGGTGTCCTCGTA
>JBARZO010000425.1:0-2515 GCA_049650165.1 Rubrobacteraceae bacterium | reverse complement strand
AACGTGCTGCTGGTTTCTGCGGGCGTGCTAGGGTTGCTCGGATTTCTCTGGAGCCGGCGGAAAGCAGGCAAAGAGCTGCCGATATGAGGAGGAGGTTAGGGGCGGCGTGAAATTTTGGATTCAGGCGGCGCTGAACCGGAAACTTTCTCTAGCGACGGGCGTATAAGTATCCGAGTATGGAGTACACACCCACAGTGACCATCGGCCGCTGGCGAGAGAGGATGCAGGGTTTACCCCTCCGGCGCGAGAGCCTGGAGGACAACGACCTCGTGACCCGGACCCTCGCCGGCGACACTCGTTCCTATGAAGAATTGGTTCGCCGCTACGAAAGGTTGGTAGGGAAAGTCCTCTATCCTTACGCCCGGCGGGAAACCTCCGCCGAAGACCTGGTGCAGGAGACTTTCCTGCGCGCTTACGATCGGCTGGAGACCTTCAATCCCGACTACCGGTTCAAGACCTGGCTGCTCACCATCGCTAACAACCTCGGTGTAGATACCCTGCGTCGCCGGCGAGAGGTGGTGGAGTTTAATCATGAGATACATTCCGGCTCAGCGGGAGGGCCTGAGATGGCGGCCCTGGAATCCGACCGGGCGCAGGCCGTAAAGAGAGCGATAGAGAGTCTGCCGGAAACATACGGTGTACCGTTAATTCTGCGTTACACTGAGGATATGAGCTACGCTGAGATAGCGGAAGTCCTGGATGTTACGGTTGCGGCGGTAAAAAGCCGACTCTTCCGGGCTCGCAACATGTTGGGTGAAAAACTACAGGACGAAGGTGAAGCCCTGTGAGTTTGCCGGGAGGCTGTGGCTGCGAACCGGAAGAAATCTTCGAACTCGCCGACCAAGCGCTCACGCCCGAGCGGGAGCGAGCGGTTCGGTCCCACCTGGAGCAGTGCCCCGGCTGCTACGAGCTCTATAAACGCGAGACGGATCTCAACTCTTGTCTTGAGTCTTTGAGCTTCTCCGAACCGCGTTCGGTGTGTGCGGGGGTTGCAATGGCCCTCCCGACGCGTCCGTTGAAAGCACGACTGTTGTGGACGTTGCTCGCGGTAATGCTGCTCTCTACAGCTTTGTTCGCCCTCGGTGTCAACGGTGTAAATCCCGCGGCTTTCGTCGTAGACGCTATGACCATGTTCTGGGGCTCGGCTGCGATGATTACTGATGTACTCGACACCGTACTGGCTATCGCAGGAGGCACCCTCCTGACAGTCCTGGCCGTTGGTGCCCTGATAGACCTTCTGTTGGCCGCCATCTTCGTGTCGGTGTTTCGCCGCCGGACCCGGCAGGTATGAGCGTCTCGATCTCAGTCCTTCCCCGGATCTCCGTCCGGACTCTAACAACACTCTCTATCTTAGTTTTAGGAATTCTCCTCCTTCCCTTGCCAATAGCCCACGCCGCTGAGAAAAAGATCCTTGGAGACGTGACGATAGGCCCCGGTGGCACGTCGGACAGTGTGTCTACCGGCGCAGGGGATATAGAGATTCGGGGTCCGGTCGAAGGAAACGTAAAGTCTAGTATGGGTGATATAGAAATTTACGCGCCGGTTAGCGGCACAGTGTACGCGGACTTTGGAGACGTAGAGATCAACGACCGCGTAAGTGGAGACCTGAAAGTCGGGCATGGGGACGTCTACCTGGAACGGGAAGCTATCGTTGAGGGAAACGTTGTCTTGGGCAACGGCGAGATCCACAGAAAGGGCAATCCCACGGTGGCCGGCTACGTGGCGGCAGAGGGAATGGCCCCGCCCATGAGGGGCGCAGATAGAGCGGGCGGTAGCGGAATAGCCGGCTTTGTGGGCTGGGTTTTCGCGACCCTGGTGTTCGTGGCTATCAGCGTCCTTGCCGCTGTTCTCGTTCCAAGGCCCATAGAGTCTTCGGCACAGAAGATCGAGGAGTCCGTGGGGCGTTCGTTGCTGGTGGGTCTGGCCTCTGTGCCCGCAGCTTTATTGCTCGCTGTGGTGCTGGGAATCTCGATAGTAGGGATACCGCTACTATTGCTCGCCGCGCCGATTTACCTGGCTTTCGTGTTCTTCGGCGCCGTGGTCGCGGCGTACTTCCTCGGTCGCCGCATCCTGTTCGCCACGGGTCGCTACCACGGCGGCAACGCCCTGGCGGCCATGATCGGCGCCTTTATACTGGCCGCCGCCTACCTGATCCCGTTCGTTGGAAACCTGATCCTCTACGCACTCGCCCTACTCGGAACCGGCGGCGCCATATTGGCGCTCCTCTCTCGTCGTCGGACAACGAGCTACTCTTCCTACGAAACTTACGTCGAGGAGCGGCGCGTCTAAACGAACTATCTCCTGTAAAGGCGCACTGCCGATCAAGACAATGGCCGGGTCTTTGGGTGTTCCATCGTGTTATCCAGTTCGGAGCAGAACCCGTATACTGGGCGTCGAGAAATAGTAGTTTCGCGGGGGGCGTGTTGCTCGGAAGAGAATCTCGTTTGACGATTATTGTGTGGCGGCTATTGTTGATGATAACGTTCGTCATAGTTGTGGCCGGGGGGTGTAGCGA
>JBARZO010000424.1:0-3973 GCA_049650165.1 Rubrobacteraceae bacterium | reverse complement strand
GTACTGTACTGCGTTGCGGGCTACGGATCGGGGGGCGGTCCCAGCCTTTTTTGTCACACCTTTTATTACGAAAACGGGGTCGGGAAAGTTTCCGGATTTCGGTTTGGCGGAGCGAAAGTCCTACTTTTGGTCAGGGGGCATCCTCCAAAAGGAGGATGCCAGTAGAGCTGCTGCTTGGGATCATGTTGTTAGTTGTTAGAGAGCCTTAAAGGAGGTTCAGGATGAAGAAGTTGATGTTATTGGCGGCTATGCTGGCGATGGTGCTGGTAGCGACTGCTCCGGCGCTTGCGCAGACGACGGCGGTCCAGTACGACGACAATTCGGACAATAGCGTAAACACCGCGATCTGCACCAACGTGATCGAGGAGATCGACGCTAGTCAGGTGCAGTACGGTGATGCCAACGCCGCGTCTGTAGAAGGTGACGCTGCCGCAGATATCGCCCAGGAGTTGGGGATTACGATCACGCAGGTAAACAATTGCTTCAACACGTACCTCCTAACGGGAGCACCAGGACCCACTGGCCCCCAGCCCGTCGAGCCTGGCGGAGGTCCCGGCAATAATGGATCTTCCGGCAACGAGAAATCCCCCGGCGGCGTCTCCGTGCTCCCCGATACGGGCGGCGCTTCGCTCTTTACGCTCGGCACCGGCGCCTTGCTGGTCGGCGGAGGACTTCTGGCCCGCCGCATCTTTGGCTAACCTCGTGTAAAAGTCCCCTTAATTGCACGAAACAAAGAGAAGACCTCCCCGCCAAGTTTGGGGAGGTCTTCTCTCATGGTACTTCGAGACGAAATTATCGCAGCCTACGGTCCACTTGACACTTTGCAGAGATTTTAGAGCAGCGTAGGTTCGATACCATTCGCGTAGTCGTTTGGTAGTATCCGGGTGGAGTCGGGCAAGAGATCCCAGCTCACAAGCTGCATTTTGGTGGCCGGTAGATCCGGGTATTTTCATGCCGCTACCAAGTTAGGAAGCTATACGATGGATAAAGGAGCTAGACGACTATGAGTCACGGTCCAGACATCACCCTCAACGACGGCAACACCATTCCGCAACTAGGTTTCGGGACCTTCCAGATCGAGCCGGAGAACACCGCGGAGGCGGTTAGTGAGGCCTTGAGGATCGGCTACCGTCACATCGACACCGCCCAGATGTACGGCAACGAGAAGGAGGTCGGTGAGGCGATCCGTAACTCCGGCCTTGACCGCGGAGACATCTTCGTTACCAGCAAGCTCAACAACAGCTTCCACGAGCCCGACGACGCCCGTGAGTCGTTCGACAGGACACTCTCGGATCTCGGCCTGGACTACGTGGACTTGTTCCTGATCCACTGGCCACTGCCTACGCGCTACGACGGCGATTATGTATCCACCTGGCAGACAATGGAAGAGTTCCACAACGACGGTCGTGCCCTCTCGGTCGGGGTATCGAACTTCCAGCCGGAGCATTTGGAGAAGCTGGCCGAAGAGACAGATACGGTGCCGGCGGTAAACCAGATCGAGGTACACCCATACTTCACCAACGACGAGGTGCGCGCCTACGGACAAGAACATGGGATCGTCACCGAGGCCTGGTCCCCGATCGCGCAGGGTGACGTGCTAGACGACGACACCATCTCCCAGATCGCCGAGAAATCCGGCAAGACTGTGGCGCAGGTCGTCTTGCGGTGGCACATTCAGCGCGGCGACATCATATTCCCGAAGTCGGTAACGCCCTCGCGGATGCAGGAGAACTTCGAACTGTTCGACTTCGAACTGGAGTCCGATGACATGGATGCCATCACCGCGCTCGACAAGGGCGAGGACGGGCGCACCGGCCCACACCCGGACAAGTTCGACTACATCCCCGGCTAACCCGCGCCGGGCTACGGTCTCGTTTGTAGTGTTGACGGCCGCCGCGCGATCGAGTCGTCGCGCCGCTAGCCTATAGCTCGTCGCGCAACGAACGCATCGTACTCGACGCCCTCGATCCTCCGCGGCGCCAGCGTCGCGGAGAGTCCCACCTCGCGGAACAACCGCAACCACGTCGCACGCTTGAACACCCCGCAGCGATGAACGTCGTGGACGGCCCGCACACTCCCGTCGGGCTCGCGCAGGAGGAACGCGTAGTGCACGGCGTAGGAAGTATCGTCGGGCGCCGGCGGTAGGGTCCACTGCAGGTAGCGCGCCATACGTCCGCTCTCGTCCTCGCCCCCGCCGCGCTCGGTCGCCTCCTCGAACGTCTCGGCTGTCGCGTCCGGCGCCACTAGCGCAACACCGCCGGGCGAGAGATGAGCTGCCACGGTCCCAAGAGCTGCTCGCAGATCGTCCACGGTGGTCATGTATTCCACCGCATCGTGGACGAAAACAGCGTCGAAGGTGCGGTCGAGCCGAATGTCGCGCATGTCGCCGGAGAGGTGGGTACATTCGGGGTTGAGCGCACGGCTCACCTCGCGCATCCTCTCTGCGGGCTCGACGAGCGTCATCGAGAACTCCCGCTTCATGTACGAGGCGTTGTTGCCGCCTCCGCTGCCCAGTTCGAGCACTTCGCGCACCGGGCGGTGTGCCGCAGATCGGATCATATCGACGTAGAGTGTCGCCTCCTCCGCGTACTCAGACGGCGGCGATATAATCGGCCACCAATCGGCGATGTCTTCGTAGAATTTCGTCACGAACAACCTCCGTTTTCTCTTTTCGCCACATCTCACTCCACTTACAGCTTGCGGAGTTTCCGGTCTTGAGGCTCGATCGAACAGACAAGCAATTTCAACCGCTCCGCTTGAGCTTGCCGGTGCGCTTGGCGTAGCTTTCACCGACCCGGAACACGAGCAGACCGAGGGGCACGAACACCACGCCCATGACAAGCAGCGTCGCTATGCTAGACCAAAGTTGTGTTATGCCAGCGCCGTCGAGCAGGGCATCCCGGGCGCCGTTCAGGGCGTAGGTAACGGGTGAGATCTTCGCTATAGTCTGCATCCAGCCGGGAAGCACGTCCACTTCATAGTAGACGCCAGAGACTAGCAGCAAGAGCGAGGAGACAATGTAGCTAACTTGCTGGCCTTTCTCCGGGGAAAGTAGGGGAAGAACGGCGGCCATGATTCCGAACCCCACCAGCGAGACGCTGGCTACCGCGAGTACGAGGAGCGCACCCCAGTAGTTCGCCTGTGAGAGGTCCAGTTCGAAGAAGAACGAGACGACGCCGAGCATGATCGCCACCTGCACTATGCCGTATAAGACAGCGTACAGCCCCATCCCGAGCAAGTGTGTCGCCCGGCTAGACGGGCTCATGAACGTGTACTCGATGGTCCCCTCCCACCGCTCCCAACTCACCGTTTCGGAGAGCACGTCGAAGAGCATCGAGAGGTAGCTCCAGATCAGG
The DNA here is from genome assembly GCA_049650165.1 of Rubrobacteraceae bacterium. Taxonomy (GTDB): domain Bacteria; phylum Actinomycetota; class Rubrobacteria; order Rubrobacterales; family Rubrobacteraceae; genus SIRX01. The sequence goes on along the minus strand of JBARZO010000424.1, from coordinate 617 downwards.
GCTCCAACGAGCAGGAAGGTCATCACATACCCGGTGTCTATGCCCTCTGCACCTTTCACCGTTCCGAGGCCCTTGCCGATAAACGTGATCGCCATGGCGTTCGCCGTCACGTACACCAACCACACGATCTCCCACATGAAGTAACGCTTGGTAAGGTAGTAGTTCCGCTGTACGTAGCCCCAGACGGCGATCATCTCCGTCAACCACCGGGGCTTGAGTGTATTTCTCATCGCCTCTTCTCCTATTCCTCGACCTTGGCCTCCTCGACGGAGTACCCGGTCGCCGCCATAAAGGTCTCCTCTAGCGTCGGAACCTTTCCGTTCTCCGCGTAGCGACGCTTCAACTTCTCCGGCTCTTCGAGGGACAGAAGCTTCCCGTCTACCAGTATTCCGACCCGGTCGCAAAGTTCCTCGGCTTCGTCCATGTCGTGCGTACAGAGCAGGATGGACGAATCGTGCTCCTCCCGAATACCCCGGATGAAGCGTTGCACATCCTTTTTGCTCCGGGGGTCCAGGCCCGTCGTCGGCTCGTCGAGGAGCATCAGGATCGGGCTGGTAAGCAGCGCCCGGGCCAGCGCGATCTTCTGCTGCATCCCGCGGCTCAGGTGTTCCATCGGC
>JBARZO010000423.1:0-2712 GCA_049650165.1 Rubrobacteraceae bacterium | reverse complement strand
GAACCACTCCATCGCCTCACGGACTTCAGGGTTCTTGTGGTAATTCCTGGCGCGGCTACTGTAAGGCTTTATTCCGATTACGTACGGGAAGTAGAGCGCGTTGTAGTAGCGCCACTCGTCCGAAGTGCCGAAGTCGGCGCCGTTGCGCGGCTTGAGCCGGTCGATGCTCTCAGACAGAACGGTCTTTAGCTCGGCGGCGCGTTCGAGCGGGTTGTCGGAAGCTGACTGTGTGGGTAGGCGATGGTCTATGAGGAACAGGTTGATCAGGGGGCTCGCCGAGAGCCGGGGAAGATCCCCGAAGTTACTCAAGGCCCGGCGGGTGATGCGAATGAACTCATCCTCTTTAAGCGTTGCGGGGTCTAGAGTTGGGTCTCTGCGTTGTATAGAACGAGCCGTCGTTCGCAACTCGGTGCGGGCTTGCCGGAGATTCGGCAGCCTCCCAAGCGCCACCCGGTCGAGCACCACTGAGATCCTGTCCGGTAGCGTCGAGACGACGACAGCAGTAGTAAGCGTGGCCAGGAGCAACAGAAGCATCGGGAGCGTTGCACCCGTCGACAACCAGATCACCATGCCCACCGGCCCGGCGAAAAAGAGCGCTGCCAACCAGGCCGCATCGAAAGAGCGGACCATGTCGGGCAGCAGGGTCTCGCCACTTTCGAAAGCGTCGAAATAAGCTATGGCGAATCCCAGTGAGATCACATCGGTCCCGATCGACAACAGAGTCCAGGTTTCCGGTAACCAGCCATACGGAAGAAGCAACAGGGCGGTGCTGAGCAAAAGGAACATCGTGAACACCACCAGGACCCCTGCGACCTCCCGAGCCCGGCGCCCCCGCCACGTCCACCAGACGTACACACCTAAAGCCGCCACGATCATCAGAACCGCGACACCGATAACTGTTTGGGGCACACCGGCCTGCGCTACCACGCCGGTAAACAATCTCGCCAATACAAGCCCGGCTATCACTGCGCACACAGCGAGAGGCCAGATCCGTCTCAAGCGGATGCCGGTTTCATTCTCCTCGGGTATCAGGTGAACCAGAGTTCCGGTCCAGAAAAGCGCCGGCAACATCAGTAGCGGCCATCGTACCTGCTCAATTATGGCCGAAAGCGACACCGGGACCACGATGGCCAGAAGGTCTCCAGCTACCGCGACGGCGTAGGCCATGAGACCAAGCCCTGTTAGACACAGCTTGGGGTTACGCGGGTCGCGCCCGATCAGGTACAGACCCAACCACAGAGCCAGACCATAAACGAAAACGAAAACAACGAGCGCCACCGCAGACATAAGACAGTTTTACTACATCACACCTCGAAACTCGGTGATGCTTACTCGCGTCCTACCCCCCCGAGAACTGGACCATCTCAAGACCACCCTCGGTTGCGAGTTCTACCGCCAGTGGGTCGGGATATCCACCTGCGTAATGGACCTCCTCGATGCCGGCGTTCATGATCATCTTCACGCACAACAGGCATGGCTGGTGGGTGCAGTACACAGTAGCCCCCCGAACGGTAACGCCGTGGTACGCGGCCTGAATGATGGCGTTCTGCTCGGCGTGTAACGTCCGCTGGCAACTCTCTCGTCCATCCACTATCCGGATAAGGCAGCCTACGTCGTCGCAGTGCGGCATGCCCGCCGGACTACCATTGTAGCCGGTGGTCAGGATGCGCTTGTCCCTCACGACAACCGCGCCGACGGCGAGCCGGGGGCAGGTAGAGCGGGTCGCGACCTCGTGGGCTATCCTCATAAAGTATTCGTCCCAGGATGGGCGGGGCGGTTTTGTACGGTGCAGCGCGGTTGTCTCTTGCGCCGGATTTCTAGAGGGTTCCATACAGCCGATCTCCCGCGTCACCGAGTCCCGGCACGATGAAGGAATTGTCGTCCAGCTCAGGGTCCAGGGCAGCGGTGTAAAAGTCTACGTCGGGGTGCTCGGAGGTTACTCGCTCGACCCCCGGCTTGGCACAGACAACGTGGAGGCAGGAGATCCCGGTGGCCCCGTGTTCTTTCAGCTTGGTCAGCGTGGCGGAGAGGCTGCCTCCGGTGGCGAGCATGGGGTCCAGGACGATCACAAAGTACTCTTCGAGGTCACCCGGAAGATTAGCGTAGTATTCGACCGGCTCGGCGGTCTCTTCATCCCGTTGCAACCCCATAAAACCGACCGTGGCCGTAGGAAGCAGCGCCAGAGCTCCGTCAAGCATTCCGAGTCCCGCCCGGAGTACCGGCACGAGGCAGACCGGGGCGGAGATCTTCTGCACTTCGGTCTCTTGCAGCGGGGTCCGTATGCGGGCCGTGCGAGTCGGCAGTTTACTTGCGGCCTCTCCAACCAAAAGCATTGTCAACTCGCGCATGACCCGGCGAAAATCCGGCAACCCGGTCTGCTCGTCCCGCAGAACGGCCATCTTCTGCCGGCTGAGTGGCGGGTCTACTACGTGTAGGTTCTCCATCTCAGGCATACAGCGGATAGGCTTCCGTCAAGGAGGCAACCCGGTCTCGCAGATCTCCGGTCTCACCTCTTACCGTGGCGGCGATGATCCCACCAATTTCGCGCATCTCGTCCTCTCCCATCCCGCGAGTTGTCATGGCGGCGGTGCCCAGCCGAATACCGCTGGTCACCATTGGTCCTTCGGGGTCGTTTGGAATCATGTTCTTGTTGCACGTCACCCCAACCTCGTCCAGAAGCTCTTCGAGTTCTTTGCCGGTCGTACCCGTGCC
>JBARZO010000422.1:0-3227 GCA_049650165.1 Rubrobacteraceae bacterium | reverse complement strand
GTACTGTATGGCTTTTTTGAAGGTTGGCGACGAAAACAGCGCGACTACTGAACTGTACTACGAAGATCACGGCTTGGGGAGTCCGGTCGTCCTGATCCACGGGTGGCCGCTTAGCGGTCGTTCTTGGGAGTATCAGGTTCCGGCGCTTATCGAAGCTGGCAATCGGGTTATCACCTACGATCGCCGGGGCTTCGGCCGATCCTCCCAACCTTGGGGCGGCTACGATTACGACTCTTTCGCAGCGGATCTGAAAGTCCTGATGGAAGAGCTCGACCTCACGGATGCCACGTTGGTCGGGTTTTCGATGGGTGGTGGAGAGGTCGCCCGTTATATAGGAAACTACGGGACCAAGCGGGTCTCCAAGGCCGTGCTGGCCGCCGCGGTACCGCCCTACCTATACAAGAGCGACGACAACCCGGACGGTGGGCTGGATGACGCGACGATAGAGCAGTTCGAAGAGGGAGTGCGCGGCAGCCGTATACCGTTCCTCGACGAGTTCGCCTCGGGCTTTTTCGCGGCGGGGGATCGCAACGATTTGGTCAGCGAGAGCTTCAAGCTTCATAACCGTGAGATAGCGGCCTTCGCTTCGCCGAAAGGGACACTGGATTGCATCGCCGCGTTCGGGCGAACCGACTTCCGCGACGACCTCGCCAAGTTCAAAGTGCCGACCCTAATTATTCACGGCGACTCGGACGCCATCGTTCCGTTCGAGGTCAGCGGCAAACGCTCGCACGAGGCAATCGAAGGCAGCTCACTGGAGTTGATCGAGGGTGGTCCCCACGGAATCAACGCTACCCACGCTGAACAGTTCAACCGCGCCTTGATAAACTTTCTCGCGGAATAATAGCGAATATTAGCCGGGCGGCGGAGTCTCAGCTTTCCGCCGCCCGACGCGGGTGTCGGGCATGTTGTATATTCGGTAGTACTTATGAGCGATACCAAAAAGCAAAAAATCCCGAGTTCGGGCGAAAACACTAATATGGCGAAGTCGGATCTCGTCCTGCTCTGCTTCGATCTGCACGCCGCGTCGCGGGCGATGACGGCAGTTTACCGACCACTCCTGGAAGAAGCCGGCCTGACTTATCCGCAGTACCTCGTTATGCTGTTGCTCTGGAAAGAAGAGCCGCGGAAGGTCAAGGATCTCGGTCGCGTCTTGGAGCTCGACTCCGGCACCCTTTCGCCGCTCCTCAAACGTCTCGAAGCCGCCGGGCTGGTACAGCGACAGCGTCGGGCCGCAGACGAGCGTGAGGTGGAGGTGACACTCACGCTGGAGGGCAGCGCACTTCAGGAACATATGCGGCACATCCCACGCGCCACAGCACGGGCCACGGACCTCTCTGGTGATGAGATCGAGGGTCTCCGTAGCCAGCTTTCCGAGTTACGCGCCGCCCTGCGCCAAGGGCCGGCCGAGTAGGCCGAAGGGCGCCAGCCCTATCGATCCCTGCATCCCTCTGCGCGAACCCTTTCACAAACCTAGGGCCTTTATGGCGAGGAGCGTCCGTCCAGCGAAGCTCGCGCAGAATTTGTTGATGTTGGCCGGCTTTCCACAATCCATCTCCTGTGCTTCTCCATCGGATACACAATGAGCTAAGCCTACGCAGTAGACAAGCAAGTAGTCGAGCTTGGCACAAACGTAGAGGTTCCCTACTGCTCAATAGCCCATTGATTCGGTAATCTACTTCACAAAAAATTTTATTGTGCACTACTATATTGTGCAAATGCTCATACTGCAGATGGAAACAGCACACCGGTGAGCTTCTTGATGGGCGGCTAGTTCGTATACGAGCGGAGGAGACAAGTTTGAGTTTTCAGGATAGCCTCTCTGACCAAGATCTCCCCAAAAAGATCATCCCCATCGTGGACCGGCTGCAAGCCGTGTCGGCGGAGGTATCCGAGGAATTGGCCGACGCGGTGATGGAGGCTGTCCCGGAACGCTACCGGGACACGACGGATCGGGAATGCCGGCCACTCTGTAGGACGCTCGTTCCGGTGGCACTAGAATGCATAGCACGGGGGACCAAGCCTAACGAGGAAGCCCTCTACCCCATCCGCCTGAGCGCTCGCAGGACGCTTTCGGATGGAATCCCGGCCTCGGTAACGCTCACCGGTATCCGGGCGGCGATGGGCCGTTTCACCTCGATCGTCGCCCGCCACGCTGAGCTCCAAGATGCAGTGGCGGTTCTGGCAGTTATGGGTCGGGCCGCGGTCCTCATTCAACTCTTCGTAACAGTTTTCGTCTCCGGCTCCGAAGCCGACCCTCGCGGTCGTCCGGGATGGTGGTCGGAGCAGCTGCCGGTGGCCCGGGACTCCTTGAGGCTCGTCGCCCGGGGCCTCTCTACGAGTGAGATCGCGCAAGAGCTCAACTACAGCGAGCAAACCATCACCTACCACCTGGGCAACCTGATGAAGTGGTTCGACTGCTCCAACCGGACCGAGATGGTGAGCCGGGCCTACGAAGCCGGGGTGATCGGAGACTCCGCTGATTCAGCCCGAGGCGGCATGATCTACGGAACCAGTTAACCGTGAAGTAGACACCTTATTAGTAAATGAGCTGCGTGACAGAAAATCCTGTTCTTGCAGAGGCGACTAGCTTAGTGTCATCCGATCGTGAGTACCTCGTTCAGCCGTGCTGTCATTGTGGCTCAAAGAATAACTTCGGAAACCGGTTGTAAGTTTCAAATAAGGAGTTGCTTTGAGAACCGATGGTTAGCAGGGGCAAATTAGAAGAGTGGTCACTAAGGATAGGAGGAAACAGAGATGAGTTGGTTTGTCGAAGCGGTAAAAAAGTACGCCGTGTTCGAGGGTAGGTCTCGTCGAAAGGAGTATTGATACTTCACGCTCTTTTATGTCCTCATTACCCTCGTGCTCGCGGCTATTGACAATGTCGTAGGGACTCGGAGCTCTTCCTCGTCAGTTGGCCTGTTGAGCGGCATCTTCATCCTGTCACTTCTGCTGCCGAGCATCGCGGTGACCGTCAGAAGACTGCACGACACAGGGCGTACCGGCTGGTGGTATCTCATCTCGTTCATACCGATAATTGGGGGTTTGGTGTTATTGGCTTTCACGGTACAGAACAGTACGACAGGGAGCAACAACTACGGCTCCAACCCGAAGACCGTTACAGCTTAGCAAGAGACGAACAAGCAAAGACCGTGAGAGGCTGTGTGCAACTGGGGAAGAGTTCATCGTATGAACTACCGTCCGCTCGGAACCACGGATCGCACGGT
>JBARZO010000421.1:0-4514 GCA_049650165.1 Rubrobacteraceae bacterium | reverse complement strand
TGACGACCGCCTTCTATTACACCAGGATTTACCCGGGGACGACCGAGCAGTAGGTGGGGCCCTCGTTTGTGCAGGAGATCCGAGCCGTATTCTTCCAGGGCTCCCAAGACTCGTCCCATGTGACTGATGGCGTTCACCCCGGTCTCCGGCGTGCTGCTGTGGGCCGCCCGTCCCCGGGTAATGATGTTGGTCGTAACCCGGCCTTTTGAAGCCGGGCAGACCGCGAGCTCTGTGGGTTCGCCGACGATCACGCCGTTAACCATCGGGCCGCTCTCCCCGATCTCACGCGCACCGAACATCTTGTATTCTTCGTCCGCCACGCCGACCAGATATAGGTTGCCCTCTAACGGTGGACTAACCTCTTGCAAAACCTCCGCGACCTCCAGGTAGCAGGCGAGTGCAGCCTTCATGTCGCAGGCGCCGCGACCGTAGACGTGGCCGTCTCTTTCTTCAGCAGAGTAAGCCTCTGAATATCCCTCAGTACGCACGGTGTCCATGTGGCCGGCCAGCATAAGAGATGGTCCGTCCGGCTCGGACCCAATTCCGGCGACGAGATTAGTCCGTCTTGGACCCAACTCTCGCAGCTCGTAGTCAATGTCCAGGGCGTCCAGCCGGTTCGCCATGTAGCGGGCGACAGCCTCCTCGCCCTGATCTTCGGAAGGCTCGTCTTCGAACGGGTTCTCGCTGCGGCAGAGGATCAGCTCTTGGAGAGTTTCGACCAGACGTCGCTCATCGATGGCGGCTTCTAACTCTTCGACTAGTTGGGAAGATAGGCTATGGCTCATATGTCCTCGCCCGGGTCGTCGAAGCAATACTCGTAGGAGGTGAACTCTCTACGGAACTCGCGGACGCGGTCATTTACCAGCGCGGAGTTTTGTTTCCGGAGCAAGACGTCTCCCATCCAGCCGGCGATCTTCACCATGTGTTCGGGTTTCATGCCGCGGCGGGTGATCTCCTGGGTACCGATCCTAATGCCCCGGTAAATTTCGTCCGCGCCCTGCCACGGTAGACCTATGCCGGAGAGATATATTCCGGCTTCGGCCAGCGCACGCGCCGCGGCGTCACCACCACCGAAGTCGTAAGCGTCCACGCCTACGTGGTGAGAGTCGGTGAACCCTTGTCCGGCCCCCGCCACCACGAACCCTTCTTCTTCCAGGCTGCGGGCGAGCTCTCTGGCGTTGGCGATGCACGCCCGGGCGTAATCTTCGCCAAACCGTAGTGATTCGGCCAGGGTGACGGCCAGGGCTGCGAGTCTTCCGGCATTGTAGTTGGCCGTCATCGCCGGATAGACCGTGCCAGCTACCCTCTCCGCCAGTGCGGGGTCGTTGGTCAGGATCATGCCGCCCGACGGGCCGCCTAGAGATTTATAGGTGGAGGAAGTGATGAGATCCGCGCCCTCGACAAGCGGCTGCTGGAAGAGCCCCCCGGAGATTAAACCATCCACGTGGGCGGCATCGTAGACCAGGATCGCGCCGGCTCTCTCAGAGATCTCCCGGATTCGCTCCAATGGATGCGGGAAGAGCAGCAAACTCGCCCCAACCACCATGAGCTTGGGATCATGCCGGTTCACAAACTCGGGCAACTTTACTAAATCTACGTTCATCCGTTGGACATCGTAAGGAAGATCTACGACCTCCACCCCCCGAATGCTCGGTGCCCCGTAGCCGTGGTGGCTTATGTGGCCACCCGCCGCCTCCGGCAACACGGCTATAGTGTCACCCGGCTCGGCAAAGGTAGAGTAGACGGCCAGGTTGGCGAGCGTACCGCTCTGAACGCGGACCTCGGCGAACTCGGCCCGGAAAGCCCGCCGGGCAAGATCCACGACGACCGTCTCGAGTTCTTCGACGTGTTCGAGGAAGGTCTGGTACTTCTCACCCGGGTAACCCATGCTCGGTCGACTCTCCAACGCGGACCCGAGAAACCGCCGCGCCATAGGGCTCATAGCATTGGTCCCCGCGTAAAGAACGATCCCGTTGCCATCCACCTTCTCTGCGTGGTCGGCGAGTATGCGACCGACAGATCTCCCTACCACCTCCGGCGCCAAGCCCGAAAATTTCTCTTCGAGCTCTGCCATCCGTCGCCGAGACGGCTCTCCAGCCCAGGGAATCGAAGAAGATTCGGCCCGCGACTTCACCCGTCCACCTCCTGCTTCTGTTTCTCAGGACTCTCGGACATTCGCGGTGCGCTAGACTCTCTCATATGGAGAAGAATATCGGAGCCCGGATAGCACTCAACCTGCGCCGCGTAAGGCACGAGAGGTATGTGTCGCTCGGCGAGCTTTCGCGTACATCCGGCGTCTCCAAGGGAACCCTGTCGGCGCTGGAGTCCGGCTCGGGCAATCCTACGGTTGACACGCTGGAGGCACTGGCCGATTCGCTCGGCGTTACCGTCGAGACGTTGGTCGCGGCCGAGGGATCTCAAGCCCGGGTTATGAGGTCGGGTGAGGGCGCGTGGGTCGAGGGCTCCGCTGTCGGGCTGCGGCTGGTGGACCGGCTGCTGGCCCGGGGCATGGTAGATATGTACGAGGCGACCTTCGCCGCCGGCTTCCGGCGCGAGTCGGAGGGACATGCGCCGGGCGTATTGGAACATTTGCTTGTAACCTCCGGTCGGTTGCTCGCCGGGCCTATTACGAATGTCGCCGAACTTAACGTGGGAGACCGCATAACGTTCGCCGGCGATGTGCCGCATGTTTACGAGGCCGTCGGCAACGAGGCGCGGGCCGTACTGCTCATTAGCTACGTGAGGCCTCCCTCCCCGGACCAAGAGTTGGAGCGGGAACTCGAACACGTACTGTCCGAAGGGGATCTCACACCCCCACCGGACCGTCCCAGCCGCATAGGAGATCGCAGGCTGAATCATCCAGACCCCGGTTCCTGAAACAAGAGTTTTGCGGCGAGACGCCTCTCTTACAGGTCGTCTGCCAAAGCCTGGGCGATAAACCCGCACTTCGTGGTGTCCTTTCAGCACAGCGTCAAGGATTCCAGGTCTCTGGGATATTCCGTAACGAGCCGGCTACCGTCCTTTTCCACCACGAGGGTGTCAGAATGCCGGAATCCGCCGAGGCCCGGGACGTAAAATCCCGGCTCCACGGTAAAGACCATCCCCTCTTCTAGAATGAGGTCGTTGTCGAAACGCAGGTGTGGTTCTTCGTGGGCAGAGATGCCCAGTCCGTGGCCGGTGCGGTGTATGGCGTAATCGCCGTAACCGGCATTTTGGATGATCTCTCGTGCGGCGTGGTCTACGCTGGCGGCCGTAACTCCAAGCTCTATAGCATCTATCGCCGCCTGCTGGGCCTCCCGGGCGACCTCGAAGGCTTCCCTTTGCCGTTCGGTGGGTTCGCCGAGGATCACGGTCCGCTCCAACTCGGCCCGGTAGCCGTTGAGGCTGACCTGCCGGCTGTGGATCAGTACGTCGCCCTCCACAAGCCTCCGGGTGTTGGAGAATACGTGGGGCCAGGCGCTGCGGTCCGGCCCGGATGGAGAGAAGGCCATCGCTTCGAGCGTAGCTTCCGGGTAATTTTTGGCAGCCTCGTCAAAGAGCGCGGCTGTGCCGGCGGCGTCTACGTCGAGCTCGGTAGCTCCCGGCCTGCAGGCTGCGAGGGACTTGCTGACTGCGAGATTGACCAGGTGCCCGGCCTGCTCCACACGCTCGAACTCGGCTTTGTCCTTCACGTAACGCATCTCGGTCAAGGTTGTCCCGATATCCGATACTCGGAAGTCCTTCTCGTGAAGGTAATCTGCCAGGGATACAGGGCAGGAGTCGAATTCTATGCCAACCGTGGTTCCGGAAGCGTAGGAGTCGAGCAGGCGGTCCAGGTGCTCCAGGTGGCTCGTACCATGTTCCGCCATCTCGGGATGTTCGTAGTAGACGAGGATTTCATCGGCAGCTTTCTCTCCCTCTGCATGATCTCTTTCGAGGCCCGGCACGATGATAGAGGTATCCTCTTTGCTCACTAGCAGGAGTATAGGTCGAGAGTAGATCACCGCCTTGAACCCACTTAGGTAGAACTGGTTGTCGGGAGCCAAGATAAGGGAAACTTCCACGCCCCGCTCCGCCATAGTTTCCCGCAACCCGTCGAGACGATACGTCGTTTTCATCTTACTGTCCTCCAGTGGCTTCTGTCTTCTACTACGCTCTTCTACCTCATGCGGGGTGCCTCGGCCTGCTCCCCCGCCAACCGTCCGGGACGATTGCTGGTTGCCAGGCTCACCACGATGAGAACTATTATGGATGCCGGCAGCGCCACCAGAACGGCGTTCCATTCGAGGGGTTGGTTGAGCACGAGCTCCCAGACAAGGGTGACCACCGCCCCGGTAAGGATTGAGGCTACGCCGCCGGCAGCCGTGGCACGACGCCAGACAAGTGCCGCGACCAGCGCGGGGGTCACTGCGGCGCCGTAGATGGTGTAAGAGTAGATCTGCAAGGCCAACACCGTTGGGAAAAAGGCGCCGAGCACATAAGCCACAACACCCAGCACCGCAACGGCGATCCTGTCGTAGAGCAAACCTCTACCT
>JBARZO010000420.1:0-4186 GCA_049650165.1 Rubrobacteraceae bacterium | reverse complement strand
TCGTACTAGAAGAAGTCCCCAACCGTCGCGTTCTCTGTTGCGCGGGGCCTCACTTCGCCCTCGAACGCTGGACTTTGACGGCTCCTTATCAAGTTCCATCAAATCCCCGGCGCTGCCTGACGCTCTCGAATGTCGGAGGCATGGTGAGCATCGAGTATCCGGACGGCGTAGAATCGTTGGGACCCGGTGAGTCCTGTATCTTGCCGGCGGCTCTAGGTGAGGCGCGTATCGTCCCGGAAAATGAGGCGAGCCTGATAGCCTGCTACGTGCCGGACCTCGAACGGGATGTCGTTTCGCCGTTGAGACAGGCCGGTTACTCGGATGAGGGGATACGGGGTTTGGGAGAGGTTGACGTTTAGAAGTCGCGAAGATTTTGTGAGGAGGAAACTTTGGGGAAGATAGTGGCTTTGGGCGAGGTCGTTGCGGACATTTACCGGGGTGAGGGTGATTCGTCGGTAGAGATGCTGTTTACGGCGCGACCCGGCGGCGCGCCGGCCAACGTGGCCGTGGCAGCTTCGAGGCTCGGGGCGGAGGCGGCGTTCGTCGGGAGCGTGGGCGACGACCTTTTCGGCAACTTCATTCTGGATGCGCTGGAGGCTGAAGGTGTGGACACCGGCGGGGTGCGGCGCTGCGATCCCCCGACGCGCACCACGCTGGCTTTCGTCGAGATAGACGACGAAGGTGACCGGGAGTTCACTTTCTACCGCTCGGACCCTGCCGCCGACGAGCTGCTCTCCCCGGAGGATATCTCGGAAGAGCTACTCTCCGGGGCTTCCTTTGTAAACTTCGGGAGCATACCCCTGATCCAGGACCCGGTAGCTTCGGCTACGATGGAAATGGCGAAGCTCGCCGATGAACAGGGTGTCTCCGTAGCCTTCGACGTAAATTTCCGCGAACACCTCTGGGAGAGCGTGGAAGCGGCCCGCGAAGCCGTGGAACCCCTCTTCGACGTTTCTCGCATCGTCAAACTGAGCGACGACGAGCTCTGGCCGCTGCTCGGTGTAGCGAGCGGCGAGGAAGCCGCGCAGATCCTTCTGGAGCGCGGCGTCGAGCTCGTGCTCGTTAGCCTGGGACTGGACGGCGCATTCTACGCCACCTCGGAATTTAGCGGAACCGTGCCCGCGTTCGAGGTGGACGTGGTAGATGCGACCGGAGCGGGAGACGCATTTCTGGCCGCGACCCTGTCGCATCTGGCGGACAGTGGTTCCTTCGATGAAGAGACCGTGCGTGAGGCGGCGCGTCGCGGAACGGCCGCCGGCGCGTTCGCCTGTACGGACTACGGGGCCATGAGCGCCCTGCCGACCAGAGATGAACTGGAGCGCTTCATGGAGGAGAGAGGTTAGGCGTTCCTAGCGTTGTACCCGGCTAACCTCCACCGGAACATCCACCAGCTCCGTCAGTCGCCGGGCGAGCGGCGCGAGTGAGGGAAGCTCCGTTGCCACGTGGCCGGCGTCTATAGCGGCGAGGCCTAAAGACTCCGCGAGCAGCGCATCATGATAGTCCAGGTCGCTGGTAACGTAGGCCTGTGCGCCGGATGCCGCGACTTCCGGTATGAAAGAGCCACCCGAGCCTCCGAGAACGGCGACTCGCTCGACACGTCGTTCGGGTTCCGGGTCGGCGACGAGTCGGGCCGGGAGGCCCAAAGAGGTTGAGACCTTCTCTAGTAACTCTCCGGGTTCTAATGGCTGCGGTAGACGCCCGACGCGGCCATAGCCGCAACCCGCCGGGTGGCCTTCGACGGGGTAGATATCGAGGGCCGTTTCTTCGTAGGGATGGGCTGCGGTTGCGGCGGCTGCCACCTGGGATGCGAGGTGTGCCGGGACGATGGTCTCCAGACGGACCTCCTGCACTTTCTCCAGCTCACCCCGCCGGCCCAGATACGGGTCCGACGATTCGCCGGGTAGGAATGTTCCTGTTCCGGGGGTGCGGAAGGTGCAGTGGGTGTAGTCCCCGATCACCCCGGCTCCGGCCTCATCCAGCGCGTCGGCGACCGGCTCCACGTTGTCTTTTGGCACGAAGACCACGAGCTTGCGCAACCCGCCGCGGGGAGAAACTACCTCTAGTGGGCCGTGCAGACCGAGGGCGTTCGCCAGCGCAACCGAGACACCTTCCGGTGCGGCATCGTAGCTCGTGTGGGCCGCGTAGACGGTGATGCAATTTCGTATGGCGCGGGCTACAAGGCCTCCCGGATACGAAGCAGTATCTACCGAGTCCAGACCCCCAAAGATCAGGGGGTGGTGAAACAGAAGAAAGTCCGCCCCTAATTCTTCTGCCTCGTCGAATACTTCGGGTAGTGGGGTGAGCGCAACCAGTATCCGGTTTACCTCTGACCCCGGACTCCCAACCTGGAGCCCGCAGTTGTCCCAGCTTTCGGCCAAAGCGTTTGGAGCTATCCGTTCTATAGCCGCTGTTATTTCACTGACGTTTGCCACGGGCTGCATTGTAGAATACCGGAATGCAAAAAGAGAAAGAGAACAACATAGAGAACATAGAGAGCGCGGAGATCATCACTATCGGCACCGAGATGCTGCTAGGCGACCTGGTGGACACTAATACGTCCTGGTTGAGTAACAACCTCGCCCGGCTGGGGGTTGGCATCTACCGCCACACCACCGTCGGGGACAACAAGGCTCGGATAGTCGACGCCATGAGGGAGGCCGCCACCCGGTCAGACTTGGTGATCACGACCGGCGGCCTCGGCCCGACCTCCGACGACATAACGAACGAGTGCCTGGCCCAAGTCGCCGGTAAAGAAATGGTCGAGTACGAGGCGGCCCGGGATCACGTGGACGAGATGTTCGCCCGCTTCGGCCGCAAGCCGACGCCCTCCAACTACAAGCAGGCACTCTTCCCGGAGGGTACGGAGTTGATTCCGAACCCTCTAGGCACGGCGCCGGGCGCACTTTTGGAGCTGGACGGCACACTCTTCGCTACCTTTCCTGGTGTTCCGGGCGAGATGAAGAACATGTTCCACGAGACGCTGGCTCCTCTGGTAGAGAGCCGCAGCGATGGTTCCATCATCTCCAAAACCCTCTGGTTCGCCGGAATCGGGGAGTCCGCGTTGGCCGAACAGGTGCAGGACCTGCTCGACGCCGAAGACCCAACGGTCGCGCCTCTGGCCGGACAGGGCAAGGTGCGCCTCCGCATTACCAGCCGCGCCGCCACCCCGGAGGAAGCTGAGGCAAAGATAGAACCCGTGGCCCAGGACATACTCGCCCGACTCGGCGACTACTACTTCGGCGAAGACGAAGAGACTCTGGAGAGCGCCGTCGCCCGGTTGCTCGAAGCCATCGGCAAGACTCTGGCCCTGGCCGAGAGCTGCACCGGCGGATTGCTAGCCAAACGCCTCACGGATATGCCGGGATCTTCGGCGTACTTCAAAGAAGGGCTCGTCACCTACACCAACGAGTCCAAAGAGCGGTTGCTCGGCGTGCCGGAAGAAATGCTGGTGGAAAACGGCGCAGTCAGTGAACCGGTGGCGGTGAAGATGGCCGAAGGTGTGAGAAATGCTTCTGGTGCCGACTACGGGATCTCTGTTACGGGGGTTGCTGGGCCGGACGGTGGAACGGAGGAGAAGTTCGTGGGTCTCGTCTGGATCGGCTTCGCCGACGACGCGGGCAGCTTCGCTGAGAGGCTGGATCTCTCAGCCTGGGCGCGTTCTAGGGCCGCCATCCGGGAACGGAGCGCCAACAGGGCCTTCGACCTGTTGCGGCGTCATCTCGAAGAGCAAAACGAAAAGAAGAACAAAACTTAAAAAATCTCTTGCTGGATACAATCCGGGGTAGTAAACTTTCCGAAGTTGACGGCACTGAGAGGAGGTGATCCAGATCGAAGCACCGAGTAGTAGACGTAGGTATCTTCTGGAAGAGGTGGCTCTGACCTAGTACCGCCAAAACCCTTGCGGAGTACCGGGTTATTTCCTTATCCGCCTCTTCGGTAGTTGAAGGCGGCGTGCTGAAATACCAGATACCTGCGTAACACTCAGAAGGTACGGCTCCTGGTTCTTGCCAGGGGCCGTTTTTGTGTCTATACAGCACAATTCTACTGTACTGCTATAAGTCATGCTCTTTCACGTTTCTACTCTATGCGATTGCTTTTGGAGCGATTACAAGGTTCGCACAGAAGCTGGAGATTCCGTTCCGTATTAGTCCCGCCCCTCGACCCTGGAATGATATGGTCGTACTCT
>JBARZO010000419.1:0-3348 GCA_049650165.1 Rubrobacteraceae bacterium | reverse complement strand
GCACCGGCGGGAACGAGGAAGATCTCATTACACTAGGACAGGACCTGGCCCCCGGCGCCGCCATCCTGAGCCCGCGAGGCCAGATCTCCGAGAACGGCTACCCGCGCTTCTTTCGCCGGCTCGCCGAGGGCGTCTTCGACATGGAAGACCTCGTCTTTCGCACCCACGAGCTGGCCGAGTTTGTAGAGAACGCGGCGGAAGAGTACGGCTTCGACAAAGAAAAACTCGTCGCCGCCGGCTACTCTAACGGGGCCAACATCGCGGCCAGCCTGATCCTGCTTCACCCCGGCCTCCTGCGCGCAGCGGTCCTGCTGCGCTCCATGGTCCCGCTGGAACCCGAAGTAACACCGGACCTCTCGGGCATGCCGGTCTTTATGGCCGCCGGCACAGGAGATCAGATGATCCCACAAGACAACACCGAACGCCTCGCCGGCATCTTACGCGAAGCCGGCGCCGAGGTAGACCTGCGCTGGCGCGACATCGGCCACGCCCTCACCCGAGAAGAAGTCACAGAGGCCCGGCAATGGCTTGCCCAAACACGCCAGGATCTCTAACCAGAAGGCGACGATAGTACCGGCCAACAGGCTATCATCGCGAAAGCAAGACCTGTGGTGCCGACTGTGACCTGGCGCAGTGTGCTTTAGACTCTGGTGACATGAACTGGAGGAGGCCATTTTCGGAGTCGAGTCGCGGCTCATCGTTGCATAGTAGGTCCATAGGTGCCGGTGGGAACTCCTCTTCCGAATCGGGGCAGACATCCCTGAAAGACGGTTTCCGGCCCGACGTGGAGGGTTTGCGGGCCGTGGCCGTTGGGGCCGTGCTGCTCTATCACGCCGGCCTCCCGTTCGCACCGGGCGGCTACGTGGGCGTGGACATCTTTTTCGTCATCTCGGGGTTCCTGATCACCGGCTTACTGATGACCGAGATAGAGCGTACAGGTACTATATCTCTCAAGCGTTTCTACTCGCGGCGGGCGAAGCGTCTGTTGCCCGTTACGGTGGTCGTGCTCGGGGCCATTGTCGTATTCTCACGACTGCTGCTCTCCCCCATCCGCATGGATCAGGTCTCCTTCGATGTCGCCACGGCCGGGCTCTACGTCGTGAACTGGCGGCTCGTGGCCATCAGCAAGACGGCCTGTCCGCTCGCCGAAATACAGCGCTACAACGCAACGCTGAGCCGCGTGTACCACGAGTGCGGCACCTGGCGGAAGAACCACCTGGAGCGTATCGAACGGGAGCGCCCGGGCCTGATAATAGCGACGATGCAGAACCCGTACACACCCGTGAAAAACGGGCGGCAACTAGGACCCGCGGATAGCGCAGAGCTGCTAGAAAAAGAGTTCGTCACCATGCTCGAAAAGTTTCAGGAGCCCGGAGCCCGGGTCGCCGTTATAAAGGACAACCCACACCCGGCCAAGGATATCCCCGAGTGCGTCTCGGAATCTCTCCAGAACCTGGAGGAGTGCGCCACACCGCGGGAGGTAGCTTTCAACTACCCGCCCGTCAACGTCCGCGCCGCGAAAGAAGTCGAGGACGCGACCCTGGTAGATCCTACGCCCGTATTGTGCCTCGAAAACACTTGCCCAGCCGTCATGGGAGACGTGATGGTCTACCGTAACGGCGACCACATCACCTCTACCTACGTACGGAGCCTGGCCCCCTGGCTTGGCGAACAACTCCCTAAACCGGCCGACCCGTAGAAAGGCTCAGATCCACCGCCCGACCTCCGGCTCTCAGCCCTCTCCGCGACCACCACGACCTCTATAGGCAATCAGAAACACCACGCACGCGAGGAAAAAGAAAATTCCGCCGAGCAGCCCGACAACATCTCCGCTGCGCACGCTGGCGACGATAAAGAAGAGCGCGGAGACTACGAACAGGATCCACCCCCACAGTTCCAAACGCTCGTTTTTTCTCCGGCTGTTTTTAGGCAATGTGGGCTTTCTCGAAACTCGCACGTCTTCCGGTGTTGGCTCGACGGCGTCCATCCTACCATCCGAGGGTTGTTAGTCGATACTTAGAGTCGGGGGTCTACGGGCTCGCTTTCGAGAGCCAATACTCCGAAGACGCACTCGTGGACCCGGTAGAGTGGCTCCCGCCGGGTGAACCGCTCCAGGGCTTCGACGCCCAGCGCGAACTCCCTTACGGCGAGAGATCTTTTGGCCCCAAGACCCCGGTTTCGGAGGCGTTGAAGGTTCTCGTCCATCGTGTACTCGGGACCGTACACGATTCGCAGATATTCTCGACCCCGGCACTTGACACCGGGCTGGACGATCCCACGCCGCCCCTGGACAACGAAGTCCAACGGCTTGACCACCATCCCCTCCCCACCACGCTTCGTAAGCTCTTCCCACCACCGCACACCTTCCTCTAAACTCTCCGGCTCTGTAGTCTCCACCGTCCGGTGGGCCGTGGCGAGCAGCAGTCCGTCTCCGGCCCCACACAGCTTCTTCATCTTCTCCATGTGCCAGAGATGGTCTTTATCCGTGTGTACCGCGCCTTCGGTGGCGAGCAGGTGGAACGGCGCGAGCTTCAGATCCGCCGGAGACTCGACCGTCCAGGAATAACGACGATAGGCGTCCACGAAGAGGTCCACGGACTCGCTCCGCTCCCGATAGCGGTCCAAGATTGGAGAGATGTCCGGCCCGTCCGGAATCTCTCCGACGGCTTCGAGGGCCGTCAAGGTTTCGGAGATTGCGGGTCGGGCGGCGGCCCCGACGGCAGCGTACTGGCGACGAAGCAACTCGAGCGCCTTGGCGGACCAGGGCATGAGTTCGCAGTCCAGGCAAAACCAGTCGGTGCCGAACTCTTCCCACATACCGATCCGGTCCAGTGCGCCCCGAACTTCTTCCAACAAGGCGTTCTCAAGGTTCTCGTCCTCGAAAAAGCGGCGGCCCGTTCGGGTGTAGATGATGCCGGATCCCTCCCGGACGCCAAAGCGCTCGCGGGCTGCAGCTTCGTCCCGGCACACAACAACAATGGCCCGAGAGCCCATGTGCTTCTCTTCGCACACGACCTTCGGGACGCCCTCCTGCCGGTAGTGGGCGAACGCCTCCGTTGGATGCTCCAGCAGGTCAGGTTTCTTGCTGGTCTCGGATGGCGACATGGTAGGCGGCAGATACACCAGCCAGCGGGGATCGACGGCGAACCGACTCATCACCTCCAGCGCGGCGGCGGCATTCTCCTCCCGGATCGTGACGTTCCGGGCGTGTCGGGTGGAGATTATGCGTTTCCCGATTACATCCTCCACATCCAGCAGGTCGTCGTGCGGACGATGCTCCAAGAGCGCCGGTGCGGCTTCGTCTTCAGTCAGGAACGGCTTGACCGGATCGTAGTAGGTATGATGTGC
>JBARZO010000418.1:0-1560 GCA_049650165.1 Rubrobacteraceae bacterium | reverse complement strand
CGACGACGGGTGCGGCGAGCCTTAGGGCAGAACTTAGCGCCGGATGCCCGATCCGAAAACGGGGTTTGTAGCCGAGACGCAGGGCCGGCGGGACCAGGATGAGGGACATAACCGCGACCCCGAGTGTGGTGCCGATGGCGAGGGTGTAGACGGCGGCCTCCGGGCTGCGACCGGCTAGGAGGGCATAGGCGGTAAAAGAGAGGATGACGACCAGGTTGTTCAGCACCGGGGCGAAGGTCGGTAGGAAAAAACGCCGGTGGGCGTTCAGTATCCCGGTGGCGAGCGCGCCCGCACCGTAGACGATGAGCTGTAACGCAAAGACCCGGAACAGCAGAACGGCGAGTTCTGTCCGCCGCGTCGCTTCCTCGGACGACAGTGTAGAAGAGGCGGACCAGTCGGTGGTCAGCAAAATGATGGGTTCGGCGAAGATCATCCCGAGTGCGGCCAGTATCGCCAATGAGGGCATGATGAGCGTAAGTAGCGCGTTGATAAAAGCCCGGGCGTCCTCTTCGCCGCGGCGGGCGAGACGTTCTATGAGCAGGGGGACCAGGATGGACGAGAGCAGGCCGCCCATGAACAGCTCGTAGATCTGGGTCGGCAGTGCGTTGGAGAGCGTGTAGGCTCCGGCCACCGCGCCCGTGCCGAGCGTGGCTGCCTGGGTCATCGTCCGCAGGTAGCCGGTAATTCGCGAGAGCGAAGTCGCCGCCGACATGGAAAGGATGGATCTCAGGATGCTTCGCATTCGTGGATGGTACATCCGCCATTACCGGCGTGCCGGACACCCGGTGCCGGGCCGCGAGTGGGGGTAGAATTATTTTCAGGAGAAAGGAGATCAGGATGACCACTTCGAACACGGGGACGACGCTATGAACTGCTACCCGATAAAACTCACCTACCACGTCAGGTCCTACGCATTCGGGGAGCGCCGGATACCGGACCAACTTGGCAAAACCGACGTGCCCGACGGCGTCGTGGCCGAGACCTGGGAGATCAGCGACTACCGCGAAGCCCGGGCGACGGTAAAGAATGGCGAATACGCCGGACGCGGGTTCCACGACCTGGTCGAACAGTTCCCGGATGAATTGGTCGGCGAGGGTTGGCGCGGCCCGCATTTCCCATTGCTGGAGAAGTTCCTCGACGCGTCACACATGCTCCCGGTCCACCTGCACGCCGACGACGAGACTGCCCGCCGGAAGCACGGCGAACCGCACGGGAAAACCGAAGCCTGGCATATCCTCTGGGCCGCCGAAGACGCGACGATTCTGGCGGGCGTTCGGGAGGAAGCCGGGCACGACGAACTCTTCGAGGCTTTCAAGGCACAGGACTACGATGCGGCAATGTTCCGGTATCCCATAAGCGCCGGCGACACCATCTACGTGCCGGGCGGCATTCTGCACGCCTTCGGCCCCGATGCCCTGGTTTTCGAGGTGCAGCAGACCTCCGACCTGGGACAGTTCGTGATGCCGGAAGACCTGTACGGAAATCGCCTGCCCGAAGAGGAGTGGGACGCCAACATCGAGGCTACGCTGGACGAACTGAAAAAAGACTACGAACCCCGTC
>JBARZO010000417.1:0-3985 GCA_049650165.1 Rubrobacteraceae bacterium | reverse complement strand
CTTTGTACTGTTCGAGCTCTGCCCGCTCTTCTTCCAGTTCTTTCTCTCGTTTTTCTATATCCGCGATGGTGTCTTCATCCGGGTCTGCGATAGCGTAGCCCTCGCCGCCGTTGATCGCGACCGTTTCGGCCTCGAAAGCATCCTCCAGAGCCGCACCCACACCGACCACGGCAGGAATACCCATAGAACGAGCCATAATCGAGACATGAGAAGTCTTAGAGCCTTCGGCAGTTACGAACCCGAGCGCCATGCCTTTCGGCACGCGCGCCGTATCCGAAGGAGCTAGGCTGCGCGCCAGAACCACTGACGGCTCATCCAGAGATTCGAGGCCGACACCCTGCTCGCCCATGACTTCCGCCGCTATCTGGCGGGCAACGTCGCGGACATCGTCGGCGCGTGCCTGCATGTACTCGTCTTCCATGTTGGCGAACATCTGGGCATACTCTTCGCCCACCGCCATGATCGCCGCCTCCGGGCTCTCCAGGTTCTTTACGCGCTCTTTAACACCGTCAGCAAGCTCCGGATCCTGGGCGAGTTCTGTATGGGCATCGAAGATCGCCGCCTCATTCTCATTTCCCTGTTCCCTCATCTTCTCCGCCGTCTCCGAGAGTTTCGGCACTACGGCCTGAACCGCCTCATCAAACCGCTTTATCTCGTCCTCGACCGCGTCCTCGCTTATGCTGGTCCGCTCAGGCTCCAGTTCACCCGCATCGTGAACGAACACCGGCCCCACGGCGACCCCTTCGGAGGCCGCGACGCCTTCCATCCTGGTGACTCCTGCCTTTTCTACCATATGCGCGTCTTCTCCTTTCCCCGGCTCTTACCCAGAGCCCGATGACGCTTTTCTGTAGTTTGGTGTTACGCCTCCGGTTCTGCGTTGGTTATAAGGTCGGCCAGCGCGTCCGCAGCCTCCTCTTCGTCATCTCCCTCAGCCCGGATCGTAAGCTCATCGTCCTTGGCGGCACCGAGGCTCATCAGACTCAGCGAACTCTTGGCGTTAGCTTCTTTGTCGCCTTTGATCACCTTTATGTCCGAGTCGTATTTCTTGGCTTCCTTGACGAATTCCGCCGCCGGACGGGCGTGGAGCCCTTCTTTGGGAACTATAGTGACTTCTCTCTCCTGCACTATCCATCCTCCTTCATTCTGGAACTACTACTCACGAAACTACCTGTAAAGCCTGGACGCTTTAACCCTCCTCTGTCTGTTCGAGTACGAGTTCTACCAGTGGATGGTCTTCATCCACCTCGGCGCATTGGCTCAGAGCCGCACGCTCTCCCCGGTCACGGATCATCTCCTGCAATTCCACCGCTTCCCCATCGTTAGGATCATCGTAACGCAAAACGGCGGCCATCACCTCCGCCAGATGTGCAGGCTCGTGTCCTCTTTCGAGTAGCTGAAGCGCCGGCGACACGAGCCGCTCTTCACGGCCTAGTTTCCGGATCGGGGTGCGGGCCACCCGCGTAACCTCATCCGAGATGTATGGGTTGCTGAAACGGGACAGTATTTTCTGCTTGTATTTGGCGTGTTCCTCTTCATCGAACCCGTGCTTCTCAACCAGCAAGCGTCCGGTTTCATCCAGCACCCCCGACACGGTCTCCAGCACCCATTCGTCTTCGACCGCCTCCGCAATAGTTGGTAGACCTTGCGCGTACCCAAGATACGCCACGGCGGAGTGTCCAGTATTGACCGTAAACAGCTTCCGCTCGATGTACGGTGATAGGTCCTCAACGTAGGTAATTCCGTCGACGTCCGGCTTCTCGCCCGTTACCTGAGACTCATCGACCACCCACTCGTAGAAAGGCTCGACGGTAACGTCCAAACCTTCTGTGCTCTGCTCCGGCACGATTCGGTCGACCGCCGCGTTCGGGAAACTCGCAACATCTTCTACAACACTGGTGTTCTCTGAATCAATGTGTTGCATCACGTAACCATGCAACGCTTCGCTACCGCCGACCATGTTCTCGCAGGCGATTACGTTTACCGGAGATCCACCTTCCCGAGTTCGGGCGGTTAGTCCTTCGGCGAGTAGCTCACTGATAATCGGTAAGACGTTCGGTCCGACGGCGGTTGTTATGAGATCGGCGCCCGCAAGTTTCTCGACGACTGCATCTGAGTCGTCTCGTGAGTGCAATGCCGTGACCTTGTCTACGGTGAAGTGCTCTTCCGACTCGTCGGCCAGGATCACGTCGTAGTGTTGTTCCTTTTTCAGCGCCTCGACGATATTTTCCTGGATGTCTACGAAAGTGGTCTCGTAGCCGGCCTGGTTCAATACCTGGCCGATAAAACCTCGCCCGATGTTCCCGGCGCCGAAGTGTACGCTTCTCATTTAGACAACGTCATCGAAGTACGCCAACAACTCATCTTTAGACTCCGCCTGAACGATCTTGGCTACGTTTTCCTCGTCCGAGCAGACCTGCGCTATGTTGGAGAGGATTTCGAGGTGTTCGTCACCCTTGCCGGCTATCCCGATGATCAGCATCGCGATCTCACCGACACCGTAATCCACGCCTTCGGGGACCGTGAGGATGGAGAGCCCGGATTTCTCGACCCATTGTTTGGAGTCGCTCGTGCCGTGGGGAATTGCGACGGCGTTGCCCATGAACGTCGAAACGGACTTCTCCCGCTCGAACATAGAGTCTATGTACTTCTCATCTACGTGGCCATTGTGCACGAGCAGTTCACCGGCGCGCCGGATCGCCTCCTCCTGGGAGTCCAGTTTCACCCCCAGCTCTATGTTTTCCTTGGTCAATACGTCGTCAGCCATCTTCAAGCTCCTTTCAAGTTAGTTTGTTGTGCAGGTAACGACCGAAGATACCTTCCAGCACCTCGACGATCCGGTCCTCCGAGCCGGTTTCAAAGACTTCACGTTCTCTTGGTTGTTCGACCATTGCAGCAGAGATCTCACTGATAGCCTCCAGCGCAACCGGGGACAGGTTCATTGGCGCGACCATCAACAGGCTCCGTCGGACTTGCATCATTGCGCCGTCCAGGCCCTCCAGCTCCAGCGGCTCGTCGAATTCGTGTACGGTGAAAGATGGCCGGGCGACGGAGCCGTTGCGGGCGTGAAACAAGGCCAGCGTGGTCTCGGGAATGCCGATTCCACCGAGTTCCATACGTGAGAGCAGGCCTTGTTCGAGGCTCTTGGGCTCGGAGATCAGGTCCTTCTCGTCGAGCGCGGCGCACATCAGCCGGACCGCCTCGTTCAATGAACCGCCCGCTTCGTGCCGGGCGAGGAAGGCATCATCCACGAGCTCGGCTATTACCTGCGTCGCCTCCGCCATCTGGTGGAACTTTTCCTGCCCACCGCCGAAGATTTCCAACGATTCATAGACAGCCCGGTTCGTCCGGCGCTCATCGAGGCTCTTCTCGCTAAGATGAGCCCGTATCCGCTCCAGGTCGTCTTCCGGGAGAAAGGGTTGGACCTGGACGTAAGAATCATCGGGCACCGGCAGATAGACCGTGGATACTACGAGATCGAAGTCGTCCAGGTTCAGGTCTTCGATCTCGAAGAGCGAGGAGTTCTTTATACTCCGGATCTGGGGAAAAGCCTTCTCCAGCCGGGAGGAGAGCATCTTGGTGGTCGCGATACCGCTGGAACAGAGAACGAGCACCCTTTGCGGGAAGCTCCCCTGGGCCCGGTCGAGCGCCGCACCGAAGTGCATGGCGACAAATCCGGCTTCCTCTTCCGGGATATTCTCTTGCACGAACACCTTCTCCATACCCTGGCGGACAAGATCGAAGAGCGCCGGGTAATCCTCTTTGACGTCTTCGAGGAGCGGGTTGTGGATGCTCAGGTTCTCCCGCAGCCGGTGAATAGCCCGCTCGATGTGGGCGAGAAGTCCCGTGTACAGAGAGCCGTCGCCCGAGAGAGGAACTCCGGTCTGATCTTCGACGTAGTGAACCAACGCCCTTACCTGGGAAGCTACCTCGAGGTCCGAGGTCTCGAAGTAGTCCTGGAGGGCGTCATTCTCGCGCAGCTTCGTGC
>JBARZO010000416.1:0-11119 GCA_049650165.1 Rubrobacteraceae bacterium | reverse complement strand
CCGCTCCCAGAACTCTTCGTCCTCCGCGTCCTTGAACTCGGCGACGGCGGCGTTTAGCTGGCCCACCATCGACTCCCGGCTGCGCTTTAGCCCCGTCCGCAGGCGTCCGAACCAGCCACCGGAATCGTCAGCCGCTCCCTCACCCGTATCCTCTGACTCATCCGGGGCGATATCCGGCTCGAAGCTCTCTAACTCGACCTCGGAAACCTCGACTTCTTCCGACCCGAGTTCCTCGACATCCGACTGGGAATCATCCGGTTCTATGTCGGGCTCCACCATCGGGTCGAGGATTTCCTCTTCGACCTCCGGTTGCTCGATATCCGGCTGTTCGACGGTCTCCGTCGCGCCGGGTGCGCCCGTATTTTCGGGCGGCTTAGATTTTCTGAAGAAATTACGCCATGACCGTGCCATAAGCGGTGCTTTTACTCTCCTGATAGACGTTTAGATACAACTGTGGTGGCCCCGGATGCGTCCTGGGTGACACCGTACAACACATCCGCCGTAGCCATCGTGCGTTTTTGGTGCGTCACCAAGACGAACTGACCGCTAGCGCGGTAAGAGTCTACCACAGCGAGAAATCGGGCCAAATTGACGTCGTCGAGCGCCGCCTCGGCCTCATCCAACATACAAAAAGTCGCCGAAGAATCTCCCGGACGACTGAGGAAGATACTGAACAGAAAGGACAACGCCAACAACGAACGCTCCCCACCGGAGAGCACGTTGAGCGGCTTCCACCCTCGCCTACCGAGACGGAGCCCGACCTCCACACCTTCCTCCGAAAGCTCAAGCCGCCCGGTGGCCCCGCGCATCATGCGCGGCATGATCTCCGCGAAAGCCTCCCGCACCCGCTTGAAGGTCTGCGTGAACCGCGTCTCTATCTCCCGATCTATATCTTGTATTATGCGGTTGAGTTCGTTTGTCGCCGCTTCAGCATCCTCACGCTGGGTCGCCATGAACTCGTGCCGCTCGCGGAGACCTTCTTCTTGGGTAACGGCGAGAAGGTTAACGTCACCGAAGCGCTTGAGTTTGCGGGCGAGTTTGTTACGCTCATTTTCGATATCTTCCGGCAGGTTTTGGGCCTGTTCGCGGGCTACTTCCAGCGTCGCACCCCATTCTTCTCTTATCTCTTCGGCGGCAATCTCCGAGGAATTTTCCGCTCTTTCGAGTTCGTCCCGAATCCTGTCGACGCCGGCGCGGGCGGTGGCGAGTTCTCCGGCGAGGTCTACCGCCTTTCGGGAGAGGGCCGTCCGTTCTTCCGAAATGCGCCGTTGGGTCTCCATGAGTTTGGCGCGGCGTTCGCGGATCCGGGCCCGACGCTCACGGATTTGGCTCGTGAGGTGGCGAGAGGTATCTGCCGCGCGGCCAGAGATCTTGACCGTCCGATGGGCGTCCGTTTCGGAAGACCTCTTGTACTTTTCGAGTTGGCGAGAGATTTCCGACTGCCGGCTCTTACCTTCGCGTATACCTGAACGCCGGCGGTCGCGGATGTTTTGCGACTTCCTGAAAGGTTCGAGCCTGGATTCCAGGTTTTCGGAAGCCTCCTTTAACTCGTGCCCGGCCTCTTCGATAGAGGCTTCGGTTTTGGCGAGGTTCTTTTCTATTGCAAAGATCTCCTCCTCCAGTGCCGCTGCCACGCGCTCCTGCTCCAAGTATCGCTTCCGTGAGGATGATGCCCGATCCCGCCGTCGCGTAGACTCCCGGGCGATGAGCGTCGATATTCGTGTGGCGCGTCCGGCAAGCGTTCTTGCCGCTTCGGTGATGCGTTCGAGATTTTGTACCCGGGGTAGAGTCTCCGCAACGGTAGATTGCAGATCGTATAGCTTGCCGCCAAAACCACTCTTCAACGCTTCGAGATGCTCCATCTCCCTGACGAGGCGGGCCTCGCGCATAAAGCGTCCCTCTTTAGGGCGTCGGCTGACGCTCGTGCGGGTTAGACGCAATCCATCCTGCGTTACGGCTACGTATCCGTTGCCCGGAGCTATATCATCGGGTGTCGCGTTCTCAGGAGGCTCGACCACGTAAATTCCACCGAGCAGCCTCTCGACAGCCTCGGAGTAATGTTCGACCGTCACCTCTAGGCACTCCAAGAGCGGCTTGCCCGGTAGAGTACCTTTCTCTTCGACCCTTTCGGCGTCGAGGCGCAAAGCAAACGGCTCAGTGGCGGAGAGTATTCTCATCCCCTCTTCTAAGTTCTGGGCGAGCACCCCGCGCCCGGACTCCCCGATGGCGGCTTCTACAGCCGCTTCGTAGCCGGGCCGGGCGCTTATCACCTCTTCCAGTCTCGGGATCGAGCTGCCGTTGGACTCGGGAACCCGGAGGGAACGTATCCGGGCCTCAGTCCGGCCGATGGCGGCATCCAGATTACCGCGACGGCGCTGAACCTTTGAGTCAAGCGCCGCTGTCCTCCGGCGATGTTCCTGCAGTGATCCCTGTAGCTCTCCGAACGCGAGTTTCTGGTCCGGGTGAGTCAGGCGTCCCAGCTCTTCGACCACCTGCGAGATACCAACCAGCTTATCTTCGTTTAGGACATTCTCAGGGACTACGCTGCGACCCCGCCGGGCGCGAGTTTGTTCGAGTTGGCCCACCAGTCTTGCTCGGTCCTTCTCCATCGCCGCAACACGTTCTCCGGCCTGGAAGACCTTCTCTTCTAATCGGGCTATCTCCAAGCGTTGGTCCTCGAATTCGTTCTCTGAAGCGGCCTGAACGCGCTCGAACTCCGCGACTGCCCTGGAGACTTTCTCGAACTCTTCTTCCAGGCGAGATACCAGCCGCGTCCGTTCCCCCTCGCGACCCTGCAAAGATTCGATTTTTAGAAGGGTTCGATCCGCTCGTAAGGACTCTGCCCGGACATCCTCTGATCGATCTTCGAGTCCTTCCAGATATTGCTCCAGAAGGTGAATATCCCCTTCCATCCGCCGTAAATACGGCTCAATCTTCGCCTCTTCTTCACGCAAATGAGTTTCGCGGCCGGACAGCCCAGAGAGGAGTTTTTCGCTTTCCTGTAATTTGCGGCGCCGGTCGTCTAGCCCCTGGGTCGCTACCCGATAGAGATGCGCCAGGGAGAGCTCGCGGAACCGGGCCTCGAGCTCCCGGTACTGGCGAGCAGCCACGGCTTCTCGCTCGATGTTCCGTAGCTGTTCGGCTATTTCCACTTCGAGTTGCCGCGTCTTTTCTAGCTGGACGTCGGCTTTCTCCAACCGTCGGCTCGCCGAGAGTCGCCGGCGACGGTAAACCCCGAGCCCTGCGGCTTCTTCCAGAGCCAGCCGACACGCAGCTGCCCCACCGGCAACGATTGAATCCACCGCTCCCTGACGTAGGATGCTGTGCCGACCAAGCCCTGCTTCACCCGCGATCGCCCGCACGTCGGCCAGCCGGGAGCGGGTGCCGTTTATCCGGTACTCCGTATCGCCCCCGCGCGAGATACGGCGGGAGATCGATACTTCCTTGTAGGGCGAAGAGACGTGTCCATCTTCGTTGTCGATAACTAAGGTAACTTCAGCCACGTTGGCCGCAGGAAGAGTATCCGAACCAGAGAAGATCAAATCCCCCATAGCACCCGCCCGCAGCAACCCGGGACTCTGCTCACCAAGCGCAAATAACACGGCGTCTGTGACGTTGCTCTTTCCCGAACCGTTCGGCCCGACCACAGCCGTCACGCCGTCTTCCAACGGCATCCTGACCGGTCGGGCGAAAGTCTTGAATCCCTTGATGTAGATCGCCGACAGCACTTGGCGCTACAGTCTACGCGTTTTGACGTGACAAAGCATGGAAAAGTGCAGGAAAAAGAACGTCAGCACTACAAAGATTGGCCTGCTGAAAGTCGCTGGAGACGGTGGTTGCCGAGCTTTTCTAAGCTCCTACGTGAACCTCGACCGGTGAGCGTGGGACGGGGCGTATGCCAAGAATTTCCAACGCGGCGCGGGCGGCGGTCTGCTCGCTCTCTTTTATGGAGTTGCCTTCACCGCTCGCGACCGTACCGCCATCTACGGCCACTTCAGAAACGAAGCTGGGCCGATGAGGCGGACCCTGCTTGGATAGCACCCTGTAAGTCGGGCGCAAGCCGTCGGCCTGGAGCGTCTCTTGCAAGAGTGTTTTCCAGTCACGCAACTCGTCTGTGTCTACTTCCGACGGGTTAAAGATGTCGTCAATAGTGCGGAATACGAGGTCCTGGTCTATAAGGTACGCAGCCCCGATAATTGCCTCTACCGTATCGGCGATCACCGAGTCGTTTATGACGGAACTCTCGATCAAGTCCTCTATGCCTTCTTCCCGGCCAACCGTCGCCAGGAAAGACTTGCGTACCAGATGAGCCCGGATGCGCGTGAGATCCCCTTCCAGAAGCTCCGGGTAACCGTGAAACACCAGATCCGTAACCCGGTTGTTGAGCACCGAATCTCCGAGAAACTCCAGCCGACCATTCGAATCGTAAGGGTCCGCGACGCTAGGATGGGTTAGAGCCCGCTGCTCTAGCGGTTCCGGCAGAATCGTTATCAGGTCTCTTATAGACATCTCGTAAGCTCTATTCTACACCTGTGAACGCTACCACAAGATTGTGTCCCCCGAAACCCATTGAGTTGGAGATGGCAGCTTTAAGCTCCGGAACTTCTCTGGGTTCATTCAGGACGTAATCCAACGGTTCGCAGTCCTCTGCAAGCTCTTCCAGGTTGATCGTCGGCGGCAACACTTTGTGTTTTAAAGCAAGGGCGCACATGATGCCCTCCGTCGCACCTACTGCCCCGAAAGAGTGGCCGGTCATCGACTTAGTAGCCGACACGGCCACGTGCGGCATAACCCTCGAAACCGCTTTGGTTTCGGGTCCATCGCCGGTCGGAGTGGAGGTCGCGTGGGCGTTGACATGACCTACGTCTTCCGCTGTGAGACCAGAGTCTTCGAGGGCTCGTTTCATAGCCCGTTCTACGCCGCGGCCCTGCTCGTCGGGCGCTGTTACGTGGTACGCATCGGTGGTGCGTGCGTAGCCTGCGACGGCGGCTATTGGTTCCGCGCCCCGCCGCTCGGCGTGCTCGACGCTCTCAAGTACCACAGCGCCGGCGCCCTCGCTCATGGCGAACCCATCGCGTCCGGCATCAAATGGACGGCTAGCCCGCTGCGGATCGTCGTTGCGCGTGGAGATGGCCCGGATTGCGCAGAACCCACCCATCGAAAGCGGGGTTATGGGGGCTTCAGCG
Source organism: Rubrobacteraceae bacterium (assembly GCA_049650165.1). Taxonomy (GTDB): domain Bacteria; phylum Actinomycetota; class Rubrobacteria; order Rubrobacterales; family Rubrobacteraceae; genus SIRX01. Next base: position 5,933 of record JBARZO010000416.1, on the reverse strand, counting down.
GAGCCGGCTATGACCACGTCCGCATCGCCGCGACGGATCAACTCCAGCCCCTCGGCCAAGGCCTCTCCACCGGTAGCGCAAGCGAGAACCGGACACTGGGTCGGGCCCTTCGCACCGAGCATGATGGCGAGTTGGCCCGCAGCCATGTTTGGAACCATCATAGTAATGAGGAACGGGCTAACCCGATCAGGGCCACGCTCGTTCAAAACTTTATACTCCCGCTCCCAGGTCGAGAGACCGCCGATGCCGGTACCGATCACGATGGCGACCCGCTCGGGCTGCTCGCGGACGGTGTCCACGATGCCGGCGTTCTCGGCCGCCTGTATGCCAGCGGCGATGCCGAACTGGGCAAAGCGGTCCATCCGCCGGGCCTCTTTCTTGGACATAAAGTCCGTCGGGTCGAAGTCCGAACATTCCCCGGCGATGTGAGACGGGAACGGCGAGGAGTCAAAGAGCGTTATCTCGCCGATGCCGCTCTTGCCGTGCAGTGCCGCATCCCAGAAGTTCTCTGTACCGGTGCCGATAGGCGTGACGGCTCCCGTTCCGGTAATTAGGGCGTGGCCGTTGCCGTTCGGCTTCCCTTCTGACAGCCCCTCAGTCACTAGGCCTGATGCTCCTGCACGTAGTTTACGGCCTCTTCGACGGTGGTGATCTTCTCGGCGTCTTCGTCCGGGATCTCCATGCCGAACTGTTCCTCTAGCTCCATAATGAGCTCTACGAGGTCCAGGGAGTCCGCCTCCAGATCCTCCCGGAAAGAGGCGTCGGGTGTTACGTCACCCTCGTCCACCCCGAGACGGTCAGCGGTTATCTCTTTGATCTTCTCTAAAATCTCTTCTCTTTCCATGTCATCCTCCTAACAGCATTTTTTCAACGGCTTCGAGCTTATCTCCACTCTGCAGCCCATCCTACAAGAAGATAGCGCGTAGTGTAACTCAAATCGCACCGTGCACACTACTGCATAACCATCCCGCCATCTACCGCAATGGTTTGGCCTGTAAGGTAACTAGCGCCTTCGCCAGCCAGATAAACTACGGCGTCCGAGATCTCCTCCGGCTCACCGAATCTGCCGGCGGGCACCTGCGCCCGAATCTGCTCCTTTACCGACTCGTCCAGGCTACCGGTGAGCTCTGTCTCCACATACCCCGGCGCAACGGCGTTTACCGTAATATTCCGCTGCGCGACCTCCCGCGCCACACTCTTGGTAAAACCAATGATCCCGGCTTTGGACGCCGCGTAATTGGCCTGCCCGGCGTTCCCAATTAGCCCGACGACAGACGTAACGTTCACGATCCTCCCCCACCGGGCCCGTACCATGCCCCGCAAGACCGCCTTAGTACAAAGATAAGTTCCCTTGAGGTTCGTCCGAAGTACTTCATCGAACTCTTCTTCCTTCATCCTCATCATGAGGTTGTCTCGCGTGATACCCGCGTTGTTGACCAGGATATCCAGTCGCCCGAAAGACTCGTTGATACCCTTGAATATCGCCTCGACATCTTCCTGTGACGCCACGTCGCCCTTGAAAGTTTCGCATTCCACGCCCGCTTTGCGGACCAACTTGGCTGTCTCTTGCGCAGCATCGTCGTTAGAACGGTAGACGACGGCAACGTTGGCGCCCTCCTGCGCGAGCCGCACCGCTATGGCCCGGCCTATGCCGCGTCCGCCACCCGTCACAACGGCTACCCGTCCGGCCTCGATCATTTCGCTTCCTCCTTGTCCGCGAAGGCGAACATCAACTCGGCCTCGCAGGCTTTCTCGCCGTCCACCGTCGCCAGTCCTTTGCCACGGCCTATGCGGCCTTTGAGCCGCTCTATAGTGACCTCCATGCGTAGAACGTCGCCCGGTATTACCTGCCGCCGGAAGCGGACGCCGTCTATGCCGGCGAAGAGGGCGAGCTTGTCTCGGTATTCCTCCATCACCATCACCCCAACCGCCCCAACCTGGGCCATTGCCTCAACGATCAGCACCCCCGGCATTACCGGGTAGTCCGGGAAATGTCCCTGGAAAAATGGCTCATTCTGGGTGACGTTCTTGATGCCGACAGCCCGCTCTCCGGGCTCTAGCTCTTCGATCTTATCGACCAACAGGAAAGGGTACCTGTGTGGAATTAGCTCCCGGATCTCGGAAGGCCCAAGCTTCATGCCAACACCTTCTCAGCTTTATGTCCTTCAAAATCTATCGCCCCAAAGTCCCGTAACATGCGCGTGAGCGTGCCGTCGTCGCCTGCTTCGACAAACTCCTCGACACCGAGATCCACGAATCGTTCGATCACCGCAACCCAGCGTACCGGCGAGAGCATCTGATTCCTCAGAGCTGTCCTGACGTCATCCGCCGTCGCTAACACGCCCCCATCCATACAGGATACCATTGTCGTTTCGGGGTCCTCCAACTCTACCCCCGAAATCAAATACTCCATACCAGCAGCGGCCTCGGCCATGAGTGGTGAATGGAACGCGCCTGCCACGTCGAGCTTGCGGCTCTTGCCACTAACCTTTGCAGCTACGGCTTCCACTGACTCTGAGTCTCCAGATATAACCGTCTGGCGCGGGGTGTTGAAGTTGGCCGCTACAACTACCCCTCCTTCGGATTCGACGGCTTCTACAACTTCACGGGCATCGGCCCCGATCAGGGCCGCCATCTCGCCGGGATTCTCCTGCGAAGCCTCGTTCATCAGCCGATCCCGCTCCGCCACCAACCGCACTCCATCCTCCAACTTGAGGCTCCCGGCAGCATACGCCGCCGCATACTCACCCAAAGAGTGGCCGGCGACTACGTCAGGCTCGATGCCCGCCTCCCGTAAATCGCCCAAGAGTTGCACGGACCGGGCAAACACCGAAAGTTGATAAGGAACCTCTTCGTCACCCACGGTCCGCTCTACAGCGTCGCGGACTACACCCGAAAACTCTCCCCCAGCCGAGCCTTGACCCGGAAACACAACTGCTCTGCGTATAGCCAACTACTCCCCCTACCCGATTAAATTTTGTATAGATTCGCCGCCCAGGATAGCCCAAAACCGAACCCTACGGTAATAACGTATTTGCCCGGTTCAAAAGATTCGTAAATGTCCGGGTAGGAGATCGGGATGCTCGCCGCCGAGGTGTTCCCGAAGCGATCCACGTTCACCACGATTTTCTCCTGCGGTACATCCAGCTTGCGGGCTGCCGCATGTATTATGCGTGCATTTGCCTGGTGCGGAATTATGTACTGCACGTCTTCTAGTGTGATGCCGTTGCGGGACACAAGCTTCTCGACCATCTCCGGGAATATCTTGACGGCGAACTTGAAGACCTCGCGGCCGTTCTGGTAGAGCTTGTGGTCGTCGCCGGGGTGTCCGGCCCTTCCGAGTGGAGCTCCGCCACCATCGGCTCCGAGGATATGGTCTACGAACCCGGATCGTCCATCGCCGCGTTCGAGTACCACGGCGCCCGCGCCATCGGCGAAGAGGACCGCTGTCGAGCGATCTTCGGCGTCTACGATGGTCGTCATGGCGTCAGCGCCGATCAGGAGGACACGCTCCGCAAGCCCGGCTCCGAGCATCGGGGAGGCGACCGAGGCGGCGTAGGCGTAGCCCGCACAGGCGGCGGCCAGGTCCATCGCTCCTTTGCCCGGCGCCCCGATAGCCTCGCCGACGAGGCAAGCTACAGAGGGCATAGACTCCGGCCCGGTCGAGGTGGCACAGACGATGAGGTCTATGTCGTCTCCGGAGAGACCGGCGTCTTCTAGGGCTTTCTTAGAAGCCTCGATCGCCAAGGTCGCGCAGTCCTCGCCTTCTTCGACGAAGTGGCGTTCCTTTATGCCGGTGCGACCGGAGATCCAATCGTCATCCGTATCGAGGATTTTTTCTAAGTCCCTATTGGTCACTACGCGACCACCCAGGGCGCGTCCCACCCCAACGATCTTACCGACAGCAGCGTCACTCACTGGGCTTCTTCTTTCTCGCGGGTCCTGGCGAGCGCCGTTTCCAGCGCCTCGGAAAGATCCGAGCCAGTCTGTGAGATGCCGCGCAAGGCGTTCTCTACACCGCGAGCCTCGGAGTTGCCGTGTCCGATCACTACGGATCCCTTTACACCCAGAAGGAAAGAGCCGCCATAATTCTCGGGGTCTACCTGATCCCGCACCTCACGCAACTTCGGACGCAGAACTCCCGCCGCCAGCTTGCTCACGGTACTGCTGGTAACGGCGGTCCGGATCATGCCGAAAATCTCCGCTGAAACCCCTTCGGCAGTTTTGAGTACGATGTTGCCGGTAAAACCATCAGTGACCAGGACATCGGCTACACCACGACCTATGTCCCGCCCCTCGACGTTGCCAATAAAGTTCAGGGGTTCTGCCCCTTGCATAAGGGTGTGCGCCTCTTTCGCCAGTTCGTTTCCCTTTCCCGGCTCCTCGCCCACATTGACTAAGGCTACACGCGCCTTGTCTTCCAAGCGAAAGTATTTCTCCGAGAACACGCTCCCTAGAATAGCGAAATTCAGTAGGTCCTGTGCCCGGCACTGGGTAGTCGCCCCGGCGTCGATCAACAACACCGGTGCTGGAAACGGCAACACGGTAGCGATACCTGGCCGGCGACAGCTCTTTAGACGCCCTATTCCTAGCAGCGCAGCCGCTACCGTAGCACCCGTATTACCCGCAGAGAAAAGCGCATCTGCCTCGCCACTCCGCACCAGGCGGGCACATACACCAATGCTGACTTCTGGCCGCGCCCGCAACGCAGTGGCTGGATCTTCTTCCATGCCGATCACACCGCTTGCCTCACGAACCGAGACATTTTTCGGTGCCTCAGAGCCGATAAGTAGATCTAGCTTCTCCGGGTTCCCGACAAGAGTAAATTCGTCCTGGTCAAGTTTATGGGCTGCAGAGAGGGTGCCGGTGACGATCTCATCCGGCGCGTTGTCACCGCCGAGGGCGTCTACCGCTATCCGCACGCCGTTGGTGTTAGCCGGAGGAAGAGGTTACTCGGTGGCCTCTACAGCGACCACAGTTCGTCCCTTGTAGCTGCCGCACTCCGGACATACCCGATGGGGCATCCGCTGCGCCCCGCAGTTAGGACACGCTGAAAGGTTCGGGCTACGCAGCGCGTGATGCGCCCGGCGCTGGTCCCGGCGGGCCTGCGAGTGCTTTTTCTTCGGTACTGCCATCTCTTTACCTCCTGATATTGATAGTAGAAACGTCTAAAAGCCAGACGCAAAGAGTCCATCAAGGCCCCGCCAACGCGGATCCACCTCTTCTACACTCTGCTCCGGAGTTACAGGTACGGTCCCTGGTGCGCACACCTTTATGGGGACCTCGTTCGGTAGAGCCTGACCAGTATACCGCGTCAGGTCCAACGTCCAATCTTCGATAGAAAGTTCAGTTTCATCCGGGCCATTTACCAACTCGGAGTCTACGAACTCCAGGTCTAGCTCTACCGGTTCCAGCGTCCGGTCGCAGGTAGTCAGCACTTTTATGTTGACGCCCAGATCTAGATGCAAACCTTCTGCGAGCTTAGTTAATCCTATACGAGCCTTACTTTCAAGAACTTCGTGGTGGCGACCGTAGAGATCGAAGCCCGGTACTTCGAAGGTTTCTTCGTATTCGCGGTAGTCTCCGATCTCCGCACCGGGACGTTTGAGAAGTATGGTGTCGCTCATCAGGCTATTTTACTCTTCTTGAACACCCTGTAGCTGCGTGCGGCCCCGCTGCACAGCTTCGAGCAGACGCCCGAGGTTCTCTTCCAGGCTGGCGAGAACTTCGTCGGCGTAGTCTTCCGCACCGAGACGAACTTCGCGCTCCCGGCGGCGGGCTTCTTCGAGAACTTCTTGTCCGCGCTGCTCGGCCCGTTTTAGAACCTCCTCTTCGGAGGTCATCTTTTCGGCCTCTTCTTGAGATTGTTTGACGATCCGATCGCTCTCACTGCGAGCCTCGTCGAGCATCGCCTGGCGTTCTTTAACGATCCA
>JBARZO010000415.1:0-15226 GCA_049650165.1 Rubrobacteraceae bacterium | reverse complement strand
GATGCCCTGGAAAGTGTCTTCCAGAGTTTCAAAGAAGAGCGTCGTGAGGACGAGCGCTTCCACGAGTGGGCGCGGCGCAAGCGCAACAAAGAGCTGCGCGAGGCGCTGCGGAAACCGGAGGCCGTCGCCAGTAGAAATGGGGGTGGCGCTTAATGGCCGGCTTCGATATTCGGGACATGATGAACGACATAGATGAGGCCCCCGGCAAGGTCTGGTTTTGGGACCTGGAACGCGCCGTTATCGACGCCGACCGCTGCGTGCAGTGCGGCGTGTGCGTTGCGGCCTGCCCGACCGATTCGATCGGCCTCGGAGAGGACGACCTGCCGGAGCTAGTCAAGATGTGCACCGGTTGCTCGTTGTGCTGGGACTTTTGCCCGCGGGGTGGTCTCCAGTACGAGTCGACCTGGAAGATCACCGGAAATGGTAATGGCAACGGAAACGGCCGCGCCATCGAAGGTGTCGGACATGTAGAAGAGAGCTACACGGCTCGGGTAGACCCCATGATCCAGGGCGTCCAGGATGGCGGCTTCGTTAGTGCGCTCATTATAGAGTTGCTCGAAGCCGGTGAGATCGACGGGGCGCTGCTCGCCCGCGAGAGCGAAACTGAGCGGTGGAAGGGAGAGGCTTTTTTGGCGACTACGCCGGAAGAGGTGCGCGAATGCGCCGGGAGCTTCTACAACCAGACGCTTGCGTTGGGGCACGTGGACTTCAAAGACTATGATCTGCCACCCAATCCGCGCATTGCCGTGGTTGGTACGCCGTGTGAGATCGAGGGTATCAAGGCCATGCAGGCGCGGCCCTGGACCTGGGGTACGTCGAAGGTCGAGGCGATCACGCTGACCATAGCGCTGCTCTGCACAAAGAGCTTCAACTACGAGAAGTTGATGCTGGAGGAGATCCGGGACAAGCGCGGCATAGACCTGGACAATGTAGGCCGGGTGGACATAACCCGGGGGAAGATGATAGTCCAAGACCTGGACTACGAGACAATCTTCGAGGAGCCGATCCGGGACTTCCACGGCGCGGCGCTCAAGGGCTGCGACGAGTGCGCAGACTTTATGGGACACGCGGCGGACATAAGCGTCGGGAGTGTCGGGAGCGCCGACGGGTACTCCAGCGTCCTCGTTCGTAGCGAAGCGGGCCTCGACGCTTTCGAGTATACCCGCGACAAATTGGAGCTTCGTGACCTTGACAAGCCACAGGCATTAGATAAGCTAGACGGCTTGGACAAAAGGGTGGCCTTCAACAGCCTCAAGCGAGCCTTTGATCCGGACGCCCCCATGTTCATAGACTACGAAGAGCACCTGAACAACTACGCCGGGACGGACCTGGCCCCTGTCGAGCACGAAGCGGTGAGGTATTGATTGGCGGCAGAAAGCGGAATGTTGTCTCTGCCACAGGAACCTGTGGAGTTGAGGGCTGAAACCCGCGATCTTCTAGAGGAGTCGCCCGAAGAGGGCTCCCTGAAGATCAATGACACCCGCTTTGTTGCGGACCTGCTCTGGGAAGAGTGGGGCGAGGATCTGGAAGGCTCCGGTATGGGCTACGGGCGCTTTATAAAGGTCTCCCGCGGCTACACGAGCGAGTTGCGGCTATGGGTCGTCGGTGAACGTCCGTGGGGCCACTGTGTCGCCGGGCTCGCCGGAAGGATCACGAGACGTTTACCAAACAAACAGAAAGCTTTAACGGAGGTTGGCCGGTGACTATGAGTAAAGAATACGTCGGAATAGAGCCGCACGGTGGCGAGTTAGTTGACCGGCGGGCTCCAAAAGATGAGCTCGAAGACCGGAAGCAGCAGGCGGCGGAGCTAAAACAAGTCGCTGTAGGCGCACGGGCTCTCTCGGACCTTGAGATGATCTCCACCGGCGTCTTCTCGCCGCTCACCGGATTTATGGTCCAGGAGGACTATGACAGCGTCGTCGAGAACATGCGCCTTTCTTCCGGCCTGATCTGGAGCCTCCCCATAACACTCTCCGTGAGCCAGGACGAAGCGGACTCCATAAGTGAGGGTGACGAGGTGGCGCTTGTCGACGGGGACGGTCGAATCGTCGCCACCATGACCATAGAAGATCTCTACACCTACGACAAGCAACACGAGGCCCAGCAGGTCTATCTCACCACCGAGGAGGAGCATCCCGGTGTCGCGGCCCTCTACCGGCAAGAGGACGTTTTGATCGGTGGTCCCGTCACGCTGTTGGAGGAAGAGCCGAATTATCGTCCATTCCCCGGCTACTACTACGAGCCGGCAGAGTTGCGGTCAGCTTTCGCCGAGAAGGGCTGGAAGAAAGTCGTCGGCTTCCAGACGCGCAACCCGGTCCACCGGGCTCACGAGTACATCCAGAAGAGCGCCCTGGAGACCGTTGACGGGCTCTTGCTCAACCCGTTGGTCGGGGAGACTAAGTCCGACGATATCTCGGCGGCGGTACGGATGAAGTCCTACGAGACGATCCTGGACCGCTACTATCCCCAGGACCGGACAACGCTTGCGGTGTTTCCGGCGGCCATGCGCTACGCGGGCCCAAGGGAGGCTGTGTTCCACGCAATCTGTCGTAAGAACTATGGCTGCACACACTTCATCGTGGGCCGAGACCACGCGGGCGTCGGCAGCTACTACGGGACCTACGACGCCCAGCACATCTTCGAGGAGTTCGAGCCGGACGAGTTGGGCATAACGCCGCTCATGTTCGAGCATTCGTTCTTCTGCCTCAATTGCGAGGGCATGGCGACCACTAAGACCTGCCCGCACGGCAAGGAAGGACACGTATTTCTCTCCGGCACCAAAGTGCGCGAGATGCTCGCCAACGGCGAGTATCCGCCGCCGGAGTTCTCCCGCCCCGAAGTTGTAAAGGTACTTATCGACGGACTCCGGGATGAGGAGCGTACTATCCAGCAACCTCGGGTCTACGAGGAAAAGTAAAAGAGAGCAAAGGAGATAAACATGGATAATGGAAACAGATACGGACGCGGCTTCACCCTGTGGTTCACTGGCCTTTCAGGCGCCGGCAAGACGACCATAGCGGAGATCGTCGAGCGGGATCTCAGGGAGCGCACCTCCAAGATAGAGGTGCTAGACGGCGACATCGTGCGTACCAACCTCTCCAAAGGACTTACCTTCTCCCGGGAAGATCGGAACGTCAACGTGCTGCGCATAGGTTTCGTTGCGAACCTGCTCACCCGCAACGGAGTAGGCGTCATCGTCAGCGCCATCTCCCCCTACAAGGAGGCCCGGGACGAGGTTCGGCGCGACATCGGCGAGGACTTCCTGGAAGTATTCGTCGACGCTCCGCTAGACGTGTGCGCCGACCGGGACGTAAAAGGACTCTACAAAAAGGCTTTTGCCGGAGAGATCAAGGAATTCACCGGTGTCTCCGATCCCTACGAGGCCCCGGCTGTCCCGGAGCTTCACATAAAGACCGACGAAGAAGAACCGCAGGATAGCGCCCGCAGGGTCATCGGCAAACTCGAAGCGCTCGGCTACCTGTGGCCGGCTGAAGAGTACAGCTCTGCTGAAGGACTCAACCGCGCGTGAGCTACGATGAGCGTTGAGGCCGCCCTCTTCGGCCTGTTGGTCGGTTTTCTAGTCGGCCTTACAGGCGTAGGGGGCGGCTCTTTAATGACGCCGTTTTTGGTGACGGTAATGGGCGTACCGGCGCCCACAGCCATCGGCACCGACATGGTCTACGCCACGGTGACCAAGCTCACCGGCTCCTGGCAACACTATAGGCAGAGGTCCATAAACCTCGAAGTGGCGCTGTTCCTCGGGATAGGAAGTATCCCGGCCAGTCTTTTAGGTGTTCGGACTCTGGAGTGGATCAAGAACTCCTTCGATGCCGGGCGGGTAGACGCCATCATGATCACGGTCATCGCGATAACGCTCGTCGTAGTGGGCGGGTCTTTGATCTTCCGCACCTTCATGCCCGAGCGTTGGACCGAGCGAAAGCAAAAACGGTGGGACGGCAAAGGCCGCATGAGCGTAAAGCGGCGGATCTTCACCATAGTCTTCGGGGCCGCTGGAGGATACCTGGTTGGCCTGACCTCCATAGGCAGCGGTAGCATAATGGCGGTAATACTGCTCTTGCTCTACCCGCTCTCTCCCGCGGTAATAGTAGGAACCGATATAGCCCACGCGACGGTGCTGTCGTTAGTGACGGGCATAGCGCACATGACGCAGGGCAACGTGGACTTTGCGCTGGTAGGTACGTTGCTAGTGGGTAGCATACCGGGGGTGTTGATCGGGAGCCGAGTAGCACCGTGGCTGCCGGGACGCCCTCTGAGGATCGTGCTCTCTATCATGCTTGTCTTTGTCGGTGTCACCTTGCTGATCACCCACTAGCTTCTTTCGAATGGCGGGTTCGAAGGGCTTTCCCTGATGGATAAGAGCGTAGTATGGATCTCCAAACTCTTATAACGGTAGCCGCTCCGCTCTCTAACGTCATACTCGGCTTCGTATTTGAACAAACGGGTCATTGGCAGGAACCGGGGTCCAGTGGTTTACTCTGCTGGATTTTTTAGTCTAGAAAGAGCGGGTTGAAGTTGACAGATCAACGAACGGCCCCACCGGGCGGCGCGGGATATTCTTATTGGTTTGTAGTTATTGCCGCCTTCTTTGTGACAGCCCTCATCACGGCAAACATCACGTCGGTCAAGATCATCGGGTTGTTTAGTTTTGTGGTAGACGCGGGAGTTGTTATCTTCCCGATCAGCTACATCTTCGGGGACATTCTGACCGAGGTTTATGGCTACCGGCGGGCGCGACAGGTGATCTGGCTGGGCTTCTTCTGCAACTTGCTCGCCGTGGGAGCCATCACCCTCTCAGGTGCGCTACCGGCGGCCGGTATCTGGGATGGTCAGGAAGCCTACAACACCATACTCGGCTACGCGCCGCGCCTCCTCTTCGCGTCGTTCTGCGCCTATCTCATCGGCGAGTTCGTCAACTCCTACGTACTGGCAAAGATGAAGATCGCCACGAACGGACGCTGGCTCTGGAGCAGGACCATCGGCTCTACCCTGGTCGGACAAGGCCTCGACTCGCTGGTCTTCGTCGTACTCGCGTTCTCCGGCACGGTCCCCACGGGAGTCTTGATAGGGATCATCGTGGTCAACTGGCTCTTCAAATCAGCCTACGAAGCCGCCGCAACGCCGCTGACCTACCTGGTAGTCAACTTCCTCAAACGCCGGGAAAACTTAGACGTGTACGACCGCGACACCAGCTTCAACCCGTTCCTGGTAACGAGATAGCCGGCGATGAAGCCTGACCCAGAAGTCCTCGACTCCGAACAGACAGCCTTCCTCGTACGCCAGCGGGTCGCGCGGCTCGCCACCGCTGACGCCAACGGCGAACCTCATGCGGTCCCGGTCTGCTTCGCTTACACACCGGGCGCCATCTACATAGCCCTGGACGAGAAGCCAAAAGACGTGCCGCCGAACCGCCTCAAGCGGGTCCGGAATATTCTGGAGAACCCGAAAGTAGCCTTGATCTCCGACCGCTACTCCGAGGACTGGAGCCTGCTGGCCTTCGTAATGGTGCGCGGCACGGCAGAGCTAGTAGAAATTGGTACAGACGAACACACCGCCGCCGTCCGGCTCTTGCGGGGCAAGTACCAGCAATACGAGCACATGGAAATAGAAGCGAACCCGGTCATCGCAATTCGTCCCGAGAAAACAGCTTCCTGGGGTGCGCTCGATGTCCCGGAGGAGAATCGGGGCGTTCTGGATGTGGTTCGGGGGCGACGCTCGGTGCGACGCTATCTCGATAAAGATGTCCCCGTTGAGCATGTGGATCAGGTACTAGAAGCCGCCCGGTGGGCACCCTCGCCGCATGGCCGCCAGCCCTGGCGCTTCGCGGTGGTTACGAAAAACGCGACCAAAAACCGACTCGCCGACGCTATGGGGGAGGAGTGGCGCTCGAACCTCCAGATGGACGGACAAGAGCCAGAAGTGGTCGAAAAACGCCTCAAAGGATCGCGGAGACGGCTGCTCGACGCGCCGGTTCTCGTGCTGTTGTGCCTCTACCTAGAAGACCTTGACGAGTATCCTGATGTTATCCGGCAACGAGACGAGACCACGATGGCTGTACAGTCCCTGGGAGCGGCGGCCCAAAATGCTCTGCTCACGGCCTACGAGCTCGGATTGGATGCCGGATGGATGTGCGCCCCGCTTTTCGCCCCGAAGACCGTCAACGAGGCGCTGGGACTAAACCCGAAACTCATCCCGCACGCGCTGCTCACGCTCGGCTACGCAGAGGGGGACCCCCCGAAGCGCCGCTCCCGTAAGACGTTGGACGAGCTTGTGGTCTACCGCGACCAGCTCTGAGATAACCTCCTGGTTGATCTACGACCGGGGAGGCGTATGAACACTGAGCGTGAGGAAGAGATGCAGGGGTTCGGGATATCGGGTTTCAGCCCGGATGACGCCGAACACGTCCAGAACAGTGCCGAGTACCTGGGGCCGTTAGTCCCCAGCGTTTTGGACGCGCTCTACGACCATCTACTGTCTCTTCCCGAGACGCGCGGGTTCTTTGAGACTCAAGACGTCCAGCACCGGAAACAGTCCCTCGTCTCCTGGCTAACGCGTACGATAGAAGGACCTCACGACACACGTTTCTGGGATTACCTGGTGCAAGTGGGCAAAGTCCACCGGGATTACGGGATTCCCTCCTACCAGGTAATTCACCTCATCGGCTGGGTACAGGGAACCATCTCTTCGGCGTTGCTGGCAAGCGACCGGCCGGAGAAGATAGCCGTAGCCAACGCCTGGACGAAACTGCTCACGGCACAGTTGGATCCCATGCTCACGCCTTACCAAGAGTCGCTGAGCTAGACGCCAAAGCTCAACCCACAGAGTATTTGTGTTGGCTGGGCAAAATGTTAGTTGCCTAAATGCAGAATGCCCTTCTCCAGGGCTACACTAACAGCCGCAGTACGGTCGTCCACGCCGAGCTTTCTGAAGGTGTGGATCAGGTGCGTCTTTATCGTGGCTTCACTGACGTGCAGGCTGCGCGCGATCTCTTTGTTGCTCAATCCCTTTCGTACGAAGCCGAGCACTTCGATCTCCCGCTGGCTGAGTGTGTCCCGCCGTGGTTCTCGAATGCGCCGCATCAGCTTGTCCGCAACAGCAGGGGCGAATAAAACCTTGCCTTGCGCCGCGGCGCGCACGGCTTCGTACAGTTCTTCCCGCGGCGCATCCTTCAACAGGTAGCCGGTAGCTCCAGCTTCGACGGCCCGCAGGATGTCGGCGTCGGAGTCGTAAGTGGTTAGGACGAGGACTTGTGTTTCAGGATTTTTGGCTTTGATCTCTTGCGTCGCTGCGACGCCGTCCATCTCCGGCATCCGCAAGTCCATGAGCACCACGTCCGGGCGAAGTTGTTCGGCCATCCTTACTCCGTCGGTGCCGTCTCCGGCTTCGCCTACGACCTCCATATCCGGTTGCCGGGAGAGCATACCTTCCAGCCCGGCGCGTACCACGGGATGGTCGTCGGTGATCAAGATTCGGATGGCTTCCTTCATGTTCTCTCCGGGTTTTGTATCTTCTCAGTCTGTACCGCTAGCGGTAGTTGAACGACCAGAGTGGTTCCTTCTCCCGGTGCGCTCTCTATAAGTAGTTGTCCCCCGAGGCTTTCGACACGCTCGCGCATGGCCTGAAGGCCGAAACCTCCCTCCGAGTCGTTGGCGGTTGTGTTGGACGCGAAGCCTTTGCCGTCGTCCTGAATGTCCAGCACGACGAGATCCTCCAGGTAGGAGAGCGTGAGCGTTGCCCGACTGGGGTCCGCATGTTTTCGGATGTTGGAGAGCGCCTCCTGTGCGACCCGGAGTAACGTAACCTGTAGCTCCTGTGGAAGTTGTTCGTAGTCCCCGGTCGTCGTCAGGATAGCGGGGACTCCAGTCTCCTCCGACCAACGAGTCGAGACCCTTTCCAGGGCTTCGGAAAGCGACGAGCTTTCGAGTATCTCGGGCCGGAGTGCCGCTACCAGCCTGCGAGCTTCGACCAGATTCTCTCGCGCGGCTCGTTTCGCCCGGTCCAGGTGGCGCTCGACGGGCTTTGTTCCTGGCGGAAGGTTCTCTTCGGCGGCCTCCAGGTGGGTGACGATGCTGATGAATCCCTGGGCAAGGGTGTCATGGATCTCACGCGCCAGGCGGCCACGCTCTTCGAGCATTCCGGCTCGTCGCTCCTCGTTCGCCAGTTCCTTGCGGGTCGTTTCCAGTTCCTCTATAAGCCGCTGTCGCTCGTAGCTTTGTTTGATGATGGAGCCAATGTATGCGGCCATAACCCCGGAAACGGTAAGGGTAATGGCAAATCCTCCGATCACTGCGGGGCCCGGAGGCCACAGTACGTTTAGACTGCCGTTTAACCAGATCTGCATTATTGTCAGGGCGGCTGCGCCGGGTAGCGACCAGCGAATCGGCCAGAGGGCGAAGTTGTACCAGTAGAAGAAGAACGTTAGGAATTGGTAGCTGGGGTCGATCCACACTAGCCCGACGTACAGGGGGATCGCCACCGCGAAGAACATCAACACGGGGAGCGGGCGATCCTGCGCCCAGTGCGGATGTCGCAAGAGCGTCGACCAGTGCCACATACCGAGGGCCAGTGCGAGAACTACCCCAATACCGCGCACGGTCCAAGATTGGGTACCGGTCAAAAGCAGAACGAGGGTTATCAATGTAAGAATGGCGTAGAAGACGAGGTGGGATCTGTAGTACCAGCGTTCCCAAGTGTGCGTCGATCCGCGTCCCGAACGCCGGGCGGGTGTCAAGGTCTCGGTGGCGCCGATGCGCTGAACTATGCTCTGTAGGAGCTTCATCGCCTTCATATTACTCCTCGCCCGGAGGTCCGGTTATTCCCAACGAAAAGTTCGCGATGAGATGACGACGGACAAGATGAGCAACCCGAGCAGCACGGCGAGCGCCGTCAGGTTCCAGCTACCCTTTATCCAGAGGTCTTGGATCAACTCGACCACGTATGTGAGTGGTAGAAAGTCGGAGATACGCCGCAGGGTGTCCGGGAACATCTCTCGGGGGATGCCAGCGGCTCCAGAGAGGAAGAACATGGGGAAGAAGAGCACCTGTCCCACGATCTGGGCCGTCCTTGCCGAAGGCATTAGCCCGGCCAGAACGAACCCGAGCGCGAAGAAGCTCAGGGTGGCGATTACGAAGGCGAGCGCTACCGATAACGGAGACTCGGGAAGACGCAGGTCATAGACGAAAAAGGCTGTGGCGATCAGCAGCGCGATGCCCAGTATCGTCATAAGGAGGTTCACAAGCACCTGGCTTGTCAGTATCGTCGCGGGATGTAGCGGCGTTGCGCGCAGTCGCCGTAGGATGCCTTGTTGGCGGTATCCTGCGAGGATGATAGGCAGGCCAAGCAGGGCGGTGGTCCCGATCACCATGCCCGTGTAAGCCGGAGCCATAACGTCTACCGTCCGAAGGTCCGGAAACCCCCGAACCGGCTGGTTGCCGAAGAGCGAGGAGAAGAGCAGGAGCACCATAACCGGAAAGGCCAGCGTGAAGAATACCGCCGCCGGTTCTCGAAGAAAGAGCTTCAGTTCGACCCAAGTCATTTTCGAAAGAGCGTGCATCAGTTCCTCCTAGTCCCGGATCTTTCGTCCGGTCTTTTCGATGAATACGTCTTCGAGCGTGGGGCGGGCCACGTTCACTGCGGTCGGGGTGATGCCGTGACAGTCCAGTTCGAATACCGTGCGGGAGAGCAGTGGACCGTCGCCGTAGACGACCACGTCTTCCGCTTCGTGTTCTACCCGGCTTACACCTGCAACATCGCGTAGAAGGGTGGTATCGAAACCGTTCAGGCCACCGAAACGCACATTGGTCTCCGTGCTGACTCCACTGATTAAAGCCTCGGGGGAGTCGAGGGCGACTACTTTGCCGTTGTCTACAATCGCTACCCGGTCGCAGAGTTTCTCGGCCTCATCCATGTAGTGTGTCACCAGCACGACCGTAGTTCCTCGCTCCCGGATCTCACGGATAAGATCCCACGTCGCCCGCCGTGCCTGGGGATCCAGGCCAGTGGTGATCTCATCCAGGAACACGAGATCCGGTTCGTTCACCAGCGAGAGCGCGATAAACAGCCGCTGTTTCTGTCCGCCGGAGAGGTTCTTGAAACGGGTGTTCGCTTTCTCTTCCAGGCCCCACTGCTCTAGCAAGGGGCGCACATCGGCTTCGGTCTTGTAGAAAGATTCGTAGAGGTCCAAGGCTTCCCACACCTTGAGATCGTCCGGCAGCGCCGCCTGTTGGAGTTGCACCCCGACGCGCTCTCTCAGCTTCCGGCCATCTTTCTGAGGGTCCATGCCCAGGACGCTTACAGTGCCGCCATCTGGTTGACGCAGTCCGGCCAGGCACTCTACCGTGGTGGTCTTACCGGCTCCGTTGGGACCGACGATACCAAAGACCTCACCGACCGCCACCTCGAACGAGATTTCCTTTACCGCGACAGTTGCACCGTAGTGCTTCTCCAGGTTTTCGACCTTTATCGCTGCGTTTCTTTGTGCCGGATTCATTCCCGATACCCCCGTCTTCCTCATCAACCGTTGTAAGACGGAGTATCGGGGAGTGGAGCTGAGAAGTAATCAACCGAGGAATTGAAAAAACGCCGCGGGGTGGTTGAGTGAAGGCATCAACCGACCGGTTGATGCCTTCGAAAAAGTTCCTTGTATTGGGTGGCAGTTACCAGGTGGAATATTTGCGCTCCGGCGTACCGTAGAGCGTCGTCCGCCGGCGTGGGTTGCGTCCGATCTCCCGGATGGTGTTCTCCAGCTCCTCTGGCAACATCTCCTGGCCATGACTGGCGCCGGCGGCCCGTGAGATGCTCTCGTTCATCAGCGTACCGCCGAGGTCGTTGCAGCCGGATTGCAGGGCGAGCTTCGCACCCTCCATCCCCAGCTTGACCCACGAGACCTGGATGTTGTCTATGTAGCCGTGCAGAGCGATACGCCCGACGGCGTGCATCTTGAGTGTCTCGGCGAAGGTCGGTCCTCGCCGCGAGCGGCCCTGCAAGAAGAGCGGCGCCCCCATGTGGACGAACGGCAACGGTACGAACTCGGTAAATCCGCCGGTCTCGGCCTGGATGTCGCGGAGTACCATTAGGTGCCGTGCCCAGTTCACGGGTCCGTCTACGTGACCGTACATGATCGTGGTGGTCGCCCGCAGCCCGACAGCGTGCGCGGCGCGCATTACGTCGGCCCACTCCTGGGTGTTGATCTTGTCCGGGCAGATGATCTCGCGGATGTCATCATCCAATATCTCCGCCGCCGTCCCTGGCAACGTCCCTAGTCCGGCATCTTTCAAGTCTTCCAGGAATTCTTCCACCGAGATCCCGAGGGTACTCGCGCCCTGGAATACCTCCAGCGGTGTGAAAGCGTGGACGTGCATCTCTGGAATTTCATCTTTTACGGCCTGCAGGTAGTCGATGTAGTTCTGTCCGGTAAAGCTGCCGTGGATGCCACCGACCATGCACACTTCGGTCGCGCCCTTCTCCCACGCTTCCCGGGCGCGGCGGGCAACCTCGGTGGTGTCCAGCAGGTACGGTTCTCCGCGCAGGTTCAGGGACTTGGGTCCCTTCGAGAAGGCACAGAATTTGCAGCGGAAATAACAGAGGTTGGTGTAGTTGATGTTCCGGTTGATGACGTAGGTAACCTCGTCGCCGTTGACCTCCTGCCGTAGCTCGTCGGCCACCCGGCACAGCTCAGCGAGCTCCGTGCCGCGGGCGGTGAAGAGAAGGGAGATCTCCTCCTCGTCCAGATCTTGTTCCCCCGCTTTCGAGAGGGCACGAGTAAATTCAGGTCGCATCTTTGATGGACGTAGCCCCCGAGCTTCGGCCACGCTTTCTTCAGGAATTTCCACCTCTGTGCCTGGAGCCCAATCTTCCGCCCGTGCGAAGCCTTCGGTGTCTATTCCGGCCCACACGTTGGGGCGGAGCTTCTCGTCCACCCAACGCTCGGCGTCCCGTGCGTAGGAGGGATGCAGCGCCAGCCGTTCGAGGAGCAGGTAGCCTCGGCTCTCGGTGGCGCGTTCCAGTTCTTCCAAATGCGGCCACGGGCGTTCGGGATTTACGTGGTCGGGGGTTACGGGCGAGACGCCGCCCCAGTCGTTGATCCCCGCTTCGATGTACCGCAAATACGGTGGCACGCCGTTCGTACCCGGACCGGCCAGGTTCGGTGGCGCCTGGATCGTAACGTCGGGCGGTAGCAACAACCGGGCGAAGGCAATAGTGGCGAGCATCTCATCTTCGGAGGGCTCCGGCGAGGCCGCCATCCTGGTGCCCGGCTTGGCCCGGAAATTCTGGACGATGCACTCCTGAATGTGCCCGTGCCGTTCGTGGATCTCTCGGATGGCGAGGATGGTATCCACCCGCTCTTCAATCGTCTCGCCGATGCCTATAAGGATGCCCGTCGTGAACGGTACGGCTTGATGTCCGGCTGCTTCCAGGGTCTCCAGCCGTCGTTCGGGGACTTTATCCGGCGACGCCCAGTGGGCCATGTCCCGGCCTAACAACCGTCCGGAGACCTCCTCTAGCATGATCCCCTGCGAGACCGAAACCTCCCGCAGCACCGATACCTCTTCCTCCGAGAGCACCCCCGGGTTGGCGTGCGGCAACAGCCCCGTCTCTTGCAGGACGAGCCGACAGCAGTGCGCGAGGTACTCGATCGTGCTTCCGAAGCCCAGCTCTCTCAACTCCTGACGGGCTTCGGGGTAACGTTTCTCCGGCTTATCCCCGAGCGTAAAGAGAGCTTCTTTGCAGCCCGCCGCAGCGCCGGCCCGGGCTATGTCGAGAACTTCCTCCGGGGTGAGATAAGCTTTCTCGCCGGGGCGTGGGGGATGGGCGAAGGTGCAGTAGCCGCAGTTGTCGCGGCAAAGTTTGGTCAGCGGTATAAAGACTTTGCGCGAGTAAGATATGCGGGGACCGAACGCCTGGTCCCGGATCTCCGCCGCCGCCTGCATCGCCGGCGCCGGGCTTGCTGTGGCGCGGCGCGCCAGCTCATAGGCTTCGTCTACGTTCAACCGCCCGGAGGCGGCTCTCTGTATTAGTTCTTTGTAACCCATGTCGCTCCTAACGACCTCGGCCAGTTCATCCGCAGATAGTACACCCTCTAAGTGGCTTTCTCCGTTCTCGGTTTTCGGAGGCGCGCGGGTCGAAGGAAAATCTACTCCCTCTCAGGCAATACTTTCTTCCGGCAGGAAACGCTGGATTATGAGATCCACGGCCCGTTTCACGCCATCTTCCTGGCCGACCTTACTACCAAAACGTTCTGCGTTTTCCCTCAAGCGGGGGTCGACAATGATCCTGCTGACTGCCCGGGCCAGATGCTCGGCGGAAAGCTTGCGACGGTGGATCGGCGTCGGCGCCACCCCGGAACGGGAGAGCAGATGTCCCCACAAGAGTTGGTCCCCGTAAGAGGGAACCGTAACGCTCGGGATTCTCGCCCGGAGCGCAGCATGCGTCGCTCCTGTACTGCCATGATGAATGAAACTCCGGGTACGGGGCAGCAGCCAGTCGTAAGGAACCTCTTCTATCTCTAGGATGTTGTGGTGTGGGTTCTTGCCCCTGAGTTCGCCCCAACCACCGAGGAGAATGCCTCGCTGGCCCATGCTGTCCAACGTTTCAGCGAAGACGTCGGCGATGTGCGCGGCGTTTTCTATGTAGGAGCTACCAAAGCCCATACAGACCGGTGGCGGGCCACTTTCGAGAAATTCTGCCAACTCCTCGGACGGTTTCCAGTCCTCAGCGCTATTGAGAAACCAGTAGCCGCTGATTTTACGGTGATCGTCCCAATCCGGTGGTTCGGGTAACAACTCCTTGCTCCAGCCGTAAAGTTGTAGCCGGTCGTCGGAGTCAGAATTCAACAAGGGGCCCAAAAATGGATGGGGTGGTAGAGAAAAGAGCTCAGATCTAATGCGGTTGATCGTCTTTCGGAACGGCTGCCATAACAGTTGGCCGGCTGCGAAATGTGTCGTCCGGTTGTACAAAGCACCGATGCTCCGCAGGCTACCGCCCGCCAATCCAATTCCCGCGGGCATCAGGGCATTCGGAAAGTGGCGGGTGGGCGCCATAAGGGGAGCCATCGCGAGTCCGGCAGCCGGCAGATCCCGGGCGTCGGCCACGTCATAGCCGAGGAATGCCGCTGAGGAGACGAGCAAGCCATCGGCGTCTTCCGCCGCCTCCGCCGCCTCCCCGGCCGCTTCGTAGAGTGCGGGTTCGACGACTCGCTTAAAGCCTTTCATTATCCCGGTTGCAGACCCACCCGAACGGGCGAGTGACTCGACCACCGCCCGCGGGTCTACAGAAAGTGGGGCAAAAGTGAAACCGCGGCTTTCTATCAGGTCCTTGAAGGTAGAATGAGAGGCGATCTTTACCTCACAGCCCATATCTCTGAGGCCCAGGCCTAGAGCCACACATGGCTCTACGTCTCCCCTGGAGCCAACCGTGAGAATAGTAATTCGCGTAAGCTAATCCCATCTGTAAACTTCGAGTACGACCTTACCAAAAACATAGCCGGACTGCGACCCTCGCGTAGAGAAGTTATCAAACATAAACACCCTCTTTAAACCCGACAAAATTTATCGGAGATACGTTAGAATGTGGCCTTGTACCGTTAGCAAACAGGAAAAGGAGTTTGAGATGGAGCAGGAGATACAGGAAAAAGGTTACGCCCAGCCCGAAGCTCTGGTCACTACCGACTGGGTCGCGGAGCATCTGGAGGACGAGAGCATCCGTATTGTGGAGTCTGACGAAGACGTATTGCTCTACGACATAGGTCACGTCCCGAACTCCGTCAAGATCGACTGGGTCGAGGACTTGAACGACCCGATCATGCGCGACTATCTCGACCCGGAGCACTTCGCCGAGCTTATGAGCGAGAAGGGCATCACGCCGGACACCACGGTCGTTTTCTACGGCGACAAGAACAACTGGTGGGCGACGTACGCGCTGTGGGTTTTCCGGCTCTTCGGCCATGACAACGTCCGCGTGATGGACGGCGGCCGCCTGAAGTGGGAGGCCGAGGGACGCGGGATGAACCAGGAGGTTCCGTCATTCGAGCGCGCCGAATATCCGGTTCCCGAGCGGGACGACGAGAAGATCCGGGCCTTCAAAGAGGACGTAGAGCAGCATCTGGAGAAGAGCGGGTCGCTGGTGGACGTACGGAGCCGCGGCGAGTACTCGGGCGAACTGCTTCACATGCCGGACTACCCGCAGGAGGGCGCCATGCGTGGCGGGCACT
>JBARZO010000414.1:0-3309 GCA_049650165.1 Rubrobacteraceae bacterium | reverse complement strand
GGTCGCCAGGTGCAGCACGCCTCTTAGCCCGGAAGAGTTCTGGAGGTGCCGGGCGGCCAGCAGCACCCAACGCTCGATCCGGTAGCGCATCTCGTCCATCTCGTCTTCGATGGCGACGACTTCGCGGGCGAGCCCGGCGTCGTGGTAGAGGAGCGCGGAGTAGGCGAGGCCGACGGCTACCTCAGAGAGGTTCTTCATCTCTATCAGGATATCCACCGCCCGCTCCAGCTCCGAGATGGGACCGGCATCCTCGTCAGGCTCGGGTGTGGGCAGCGGGCTGGCCCCGGCGAGCTCACGGATCTCTGCCACTCCTTCCGGCGGTCCTTGCAAGAAGAGCACGTCTCCTTCCCGCAGGACGTCTTCCGGTTCGGGGTCGAAGTTCCACTCGTTGCCCGAGCGGACGGCGATAGGCCGCATCCCGGTCTCGACCGGAAGATCCAGGTCCCCGAGGCTCCGGCCATCGAGGGTACTCTCGGCACAGATTCGGACTCGCGAGGGGATCTCCTCGGCCTCCGGAATGTCCTGGAGTAGCTCCTGCGGGATGCCGAGCTTCTTCACGACGATTTTGGCGATGTCGTTGGCGGCGTTGCCGATCTTCTCGATATCCTGAACGACTTGCAGGATGCCGGCCATTTGTTCGGAGTCGGCGGGGCTCCGGGCGGCGAGGATTGCGAGCGAGCGCATGTCGAAGACGAGGTCGTTTAGGCGTTCCTCCAGGCGGAAAACTTCCTCGGAGATGTCCTCGGAGTTGTAGAAGATGGCCGCGTAGGCCAGGTCCACCATAAGTTCGGAGGTGTCTTTCGCCTCGGCGAGCATGTCCTTGAGGTTGCGGGGTTTCGTGTCGCGCATAGCTCCTACCCTGTTATGTAAGTCCGAAAAAGATCATGGCTATTATAAGGCTCATAAAGCCGAAGAGGTCCACCGACGCCGTGATGATCGGGATGCCGTAGGTGTCGGGGTCTAATCCGAGCCGGTAACTGACCGTAGACCCGTAGTATGCGGCAAACACCGAGGCGGTGGTCGCGATGAGACCGGCGATCGCGCTGATCCCCATCATCTCCAGGAATCCGGGGCTCAACTGGCCGGCATCCCATCCCAAAAAATCGAGCAGACCGGGGTTGATGTTGCCGATCGCCACCGAGATCCAGTGCGCCGCCCCCCCGATAAACAGATACACTCCGACGGCGAAGATGTAGACGAGCGTAAAGTCTCTGAAAGCCCGAAGCTGCGGCAGGCTTCGCGGTTCCAGCAGACCGAGGTGAACCTTCGAAGACAACCGGCTGGCGAGGATGCCGCCCAGGGCGCCGCCCTCTTGAAGGAAAGCTGGCAAAAGGATGAGCAGGGCCGGATAGGCGAAAAAGATCTCCCGGCGGTCTTCGAGGGCGAGCCCGACCAGGGTCATGGCGATGCCGGAGAGCGCCAGGATCGGCAGGCTCTCGGCCAGAATGCGGCGGAGGTCCCGGGCGCCCAGCCGGAATCCGAGCCCGACGGCGGACACCGCCACCAGGATCAGGACCGCCGCCAGCGCGTTGGAGAAGATGGGGATGCCGATTAGCGTCGTGGCGAGTACGAGCGCGGGGAGGGTCAGTATGTCGCCCGCGGCGGTGAGCATCGGGGCGGCGATGTTGTCCATATCCCAGCCCCGGCTCACGCTCAGGCGGGCGACCAGGATGGTAATGCCGATCAGAAAAATCCCGGCGATGATGCCGCCGACGGTGGAGATCACCGCGTAGTCCAATACTGATAGCTCACTCCGTATCCCGAGAAGGTCCGAGAGGTAACGGGCAAGAAACGCTAGGAACACCCCGGAGATGAGCGAGAGGATCGCGGCGGCCTGCACGTTCTCCGCCAGCACGCCTCGGCGCAGGTTGACCTGAAACAAACCGGTCTGGATCGCGGTGGAGAGCCGACTGCCCATCGCGCCGAAAATGGCGCCCCGCATCCCGATGGCCGCGGGGATCAGGACCGCCAGTCCCACCAACTCTTCCAACGTACCGGTTATGCTCGCCAGGGCGACGCCCGCGATAAGCTCCCCGACCGAAGATATGAAGAGCGCCGCGAATCCCTGACGCAAAGATTCTTTCTCTTCGGTCAGGTAGCCGTAGACGGTGGGACGTATGCGAGGCCGGTTGCGTAACCTGTTACGCAGGCCGCTTTCTCGTTCTTTGATGTTCTCCTTCTCGGGCACGGTAGAGAGGTATAGCTGTTAAAGCCGGGTATGTAAAGCGGCCCGGTTGCCGGGACCGGCTCCCTGCGTGAACTCGGTGGAACCTTTCACACAACAATTTATCCTGCCGATATTGTCAGCGGCGATAATGGTAGGGGCCGGGGAGATCTCCTCGAAAAACGTCAATCCGAGCCAACGGATGACGATGCGCTTTCTGCCGGTGGTATTTACTTTCTTTATCGCCCGGTTTTCCGCCGGGCTATTCGTCTACTGGGTAACGTCCAACACGTTTACGCTGGTGCAGAACTACCTGATCTATCGCCGCGGACCAGAAGACCCCGCCACCGGACCCCAAAGAGAAATCTGAAAGCCCCTCGGTGACTGTTGCCAAAGACACGGCCGAAACAGAGGCACAGGTAAAGCCCGGCGCGGAGGCGGCGTATGAATTCGTCCACTGCTATTCGGCTTTCCCCCCGTGACGGGCGAAGAAGTCCTCCGCGCGAGATAGGCGCTCCGGGCTGATGAGAATGTAGCGGCCCCAGCGCAGAATGAACCTGCGTCCGCCCTCGCGCCCTACCCAGTAGCCGATCTGATCCCCGACGATAGCGCCCAAAACGCCGAAGACCAAGACCTCTCCCAGGTTCAGAGTCACCTGATGCACCAGAACTCCCGAGGCTATAAGGATGGTCTCGCCGGGTATCGGCACGCCCATGCTCTCCGCCGCCACCCCGAGAAAGACGATCAAATAGCCGTACTGCTCGATAAGGGAGAGTACGCTTTCTATTATCTGCAAGACAAATCCTTACAACCAGCCGGTACGCCGGAACCAGATGTAGAGCAGGGCCGAGATGGACACCATCAGGAGTAGCGCGAATGGGTAGCCTAGAAGCCAGTTGAGTTCCGGCATGTATCGGAAGTTCATTCCGTAGATGCCCGTGATGATGGTCGGCACTATAAGGATGGCGGCCCAGGCGGAGATCTTCTGGACCTGTTCGTTTTGTCGTACACTTACCAGGGTGAGGTTTACGTTGAGGATGTTGGAGAGCAGCTCGCGGAAACCGTCTATCTGCTCCGCGGTTCGGAGCGCGTGGTCGTGGACGTCGCGCAAGTGCCGCAGGATCTCCGCATCCGCGTCGAACGAG
>JBARZO010000413.1:0-2003 GCA_049650165.1 Rubrobacteraceae bacterium | reverse complement strand
GGGCATCGAGGCGTAAGGGTGGTCGTAGGTGAAACTGCCTTC
Source organism: Rubrobacteraceae bacterium (assembly GCA_049650165.1). Lineage (GTDB taxonomy): Bacteria > Actinomycetota > Rubrobacteria > Rubrobacterales > Rubrobacteraceae > SIRX01. The sequence continues at coordinate 1,961 of JBARZO010000413.1, read as the reverse complement.
GAGGCCGCTCTCCATGTCCTCCGGTAGATCGAGCTTGTGCCAGTAGGCTTTCATGCCGATGTCGGCGATGCTCAGGGAACGGTCCTCCACGGGTACGCCTTTCACCCAGACACGGCCGTCGCGCAGTTCCATATCGTCGGGGCTCGCTTCGAGGAGGTGGGCGGCGATCTCGAACATCTTGGTCTTTACTTTGGTCGCCGCGCCGTGGACCGCGCCGGAGAGCATCACGGTCATGCGGCTGCCGCCGGGTCCGGCGCTGGGCAGGCCGTGCATCGTCGAGTCGTAGTCCACGGAGACCTCGGTCGGGTCGACGCCAAACTCCTCGGCGACGACCTGGGAGATCACGGTCTCGGGAGAGTTGCCCCAAAACGGAGAAAACGTGGTGACGGTGATGCCACCGGTCGGCCCGACCCGGATGCGGACGCTCTCGGGGCTCGTTGTCAGACCGGTGTCCGGCCCCGGGTTGTGGAACCAGAACTCGCTGGCGAAGTAGGTGCTGCGCTGCTGGGCGGTGGCGATCCCGATGCCGATGTAGCGTCCCTCCTCGCGGGCGCGCTCCTGCTCTTCGCGCCAGTAGTCGAGGTCGGCGTGCTCCAAGGCCAGGTCGAGGACCGCCGGGTAGTCGCCGGAGTCGTAGATGTTACCGGTTGGGATCTTGTACGGAAACTGGTCCGGTTGGATGAAGTTCTTGCGCCGGATCTCCACCGGGTCCATGCCCAACTCGTCGGCGGCAGCGTCCACCAGACGCTCCAGCACCCAGTTGCTCACGTCCGAGCCCGCGCCCCGGAACACCGTCTGCTGGTTCTTATTGGTCAGCACCGCCTTGATGTCCATCTCCGCGCTCCCGATAGTGTACGGGCCGGTGACCTGGGCCATCGCGTTGGTGTTGCCGGTGATGGCAAACATGAAATACGCGCCGTAGTCGTCAATGGTGTTCGTCCGGACGGAGAGGAACTCGCCATCGTCCGTTACGGCCAGTTCAGCGTCGTAGACGCGCTCCGGTCCCTGAGAATCGTTCGCCATGAGGTTGTCGGCGCGGTCCTCCATGAACTTGACGGGGCGTCCGGTCGCTTTGGAGAGGGCGCCCGCGATGGCGACCTGCTTACCGAGAACGTGCTTGGAACCGAAGGAGCCGCCGGTGTACATAGGATGGAAGTTGACCATATGAGGCGGCATCTGGAGAGTACCGGCGATGGTCCAGGCTACGAAGTTGAGCATGTTGGTGTTTGACCAGATGTCCATGCGGCCGCTGGCGGAGTCGTACTTGCAGAGCGCCCCGCTCGGCTCCATCGGCGCGGGTGCGGCCCGCGGCCAGCGTAGTTTGCGACGGATCACACGGTCTGCCCGTGCGAAGTCCTCTTCGACATCGCCGAAGGTGAAGGTCTGATCGTAGACGACGTTCGAGTCCAGCGTGTCGTGCAGCAGCGGGGCGTCAGGCTGCATCGCTGCTTCTGCGTCTACTACGTGTTCCAGAGGCTCCCACTCGATCTCCACAAGTTCGAGGGCGTCCTCGGCGACGTAGCGGGATTCCGCCGCCACCGCGACCACGGCCTCGCCGGCATAGCGCACCTTATCCACGGCGATTGCCCGCTCCTCCACGGGCTCGGCGGCGAAGCACGGCACGGGATCTATGATTTCGGTCGCCTCCTGGCCCGTCAGGACAGCGTAAACCCCGGGAAACTCCTCGGCGGCTGTCTTGTCGATGGAGAGTATGCGGGCGTGGGCGTGGGGCGAGCGGAGTACCGCGGCGTAGAGCATGCCCGGCAGGGTCATGTCGGTGGTGTAGGTGGCCTTGCCGGTGATCAGGGCCGGGTCCTCGCGCCGCTTGATGTCCTTGCCGACCCACTTTAGTTCTTGCTTGGTGGTCTCCATGACTCTAGCTACCCTCCTTCGCGATAACCTCGGCGGTGATGTCTATATCCGATGCCGTCTCCGTGCCGATAGACTCACGCCTCCCGTTC
>JBARZO010000412.1:0-5763 GCA_049650165.1 Rubrobacteraceae bacterium | reverse complement strand
CTTCCAGGAGGCGGCGGACTTCGCGAAAGATGGCAACTTCGATGTTTTTGTAGGGGTGGGTGGAGGTTCCAGCCTGGACACCGTGAAGGTGGCGAACCTCATCGCCACCCATCCGGCGCCCGTCATGGACTACATCTTCCCGCCTATAGGTGGTGGACTAAAGCCACCCTCACCCCTGAAGCCGTTGCTGGCGATGCCAACTACCTCCGGCACGGGCTCTGAGGCCACCGCCATCGCGGTGCTCGACTTGCCCGAGATGCAGACAAAGGCGGCCATCTCCCATCGTTTCTTGCGCCCGAGCCACGGAATAGTCGACCCCCTTTTGACCCTTTCGATGCCCTTGGACGTAACCGCTGCGTGCGGGCTGGACGTAGTCTGCCACGCTGTCGAGTCTTTCACGGCCAAGCCTTACCAAACGCGGCAGAAGCCGAAGACACCGGATGACCGCCCGCCGTTCCAGGGGTCCAACCCGGTCGCTGACTTGTGGGCCGGCACGGCGCTGGAGTACGGTGGTACATATCTGAGGAGAGCTGTGCATGACGGTGAAGATCTGGAGGCCCGGGCGACGATGATGCTCGGCGCTTCTATCGCCGGGATCGGCTTCGGTTCAGCCGGCACTGCCATACCTCACGCTTGCGCCTACCCGATAGCGAGCCTCAAACACGAGTACCAGTCGCCAGGATACCCGGAGAACAGCCCGTTCGTGCCCCACGGTTTCGCGGTCATTTCCACTTCTCCGGCGGCCTTCCGGTTCACGTACGAGTCAGACCCGGAGAAACACCAGCAAGCCGCCCAGCTTATTGCCGGCAAATCTCTCCCGGATGCAGACGAAAATACTTTGCCGAACGTGCTCATCCAGCTGATGAAAGACGTTGGGACGCCACCAGGGCTGAAATCGTTCGGTTACGATGAGGGGGATATCGACAAGCTCGTGGAAGGTGCGATCAAGCAGCAGCGGCAACTCAAGATCGCGCCGAAAGAACCCGGCGAGGAGGATCTGGCAAACATCTTTCGCGAGTCTATGGAGAACTGGTAGGAACCTGGTGCGGCGTCTCCGGGCGTCGTACCTTATAATCTGCCTTGTTCCGCCGCCCGACGCGTTCGCGCGGCCAAGGATGTTTATAGAAGGAAGGGGCGGACGCCAATGATGCTCGACTCTGTAGAAGCCCGGCTGCACGATGCGCTGGATGGCGCCCTGGAAGGCTACTTGCGTACGGACCCGGCTTCACGAGCGCTATGGTCTACCGACGCTTCGATCTACCAGCGGGAGCCCGTCGGGGTCGTGGTGGCCCGCTCCGAAGAGGATGTAAAGCGTGCCCTCGCCGCGGCCCGGGAGATCGGGCTGACCATAACCCCCCGCGGCACGGGAACCTCCCTGGCCGGGCAGACGACCGCGCCGGGCCTCGTCGTGGATACCTCCGAGATGAACCGCGTACTGGAGATAGACGCCGAGAACCGCCGCTGCGTTGTCGAGCCGGGGGTTGTGCAGGGTGAATTGAACGCGCTGGTCGAGCCGGAAGGTTTGGTCTTTGGGGCGGACACCTCCACTTCGGACGTGGCGACGCTTGGCGGGATGGTCGGGAACAACTCGGCTGGGATGCGGTCCATCGTCTACGGCACGACGCGGGACCAGATCCTCTCTCTCCGCTGCATACTGGCAGACGGCGAAGTGGTGGATCTGGAGCCCATGAGCCGACAGGAAGCTGTGGAGCGGGCGCGGCACGCCGATGCGAAGGCGCGTCTGATCCGGGGTGCTTTGGACATCAGAGACCGCTACGCCGAGGAGATAAAGCGTCGCTACCCGGACATGATCCGTCGGGTCTCCGGTTACGGTCTCGACGCCCTCATAGAACCGGATATTCTGAACCTCACCCACCTCGTCTGCGGCTCCGAAGGCACGCTCGCCCTCGTCACCCAGGCAGAATTCAAGCTCCAGGAACTTCCGCCGGCCCGACAGATGGCCTCCTTCGAATTCGACACCCTATCTGCTTCATCCCGGGCCACGAAGCAGTTCCTGGAAATGGAACCTTCAGCGATAGAGCTTCTGGACGATGTTGCGATTAGACGTGCCAGGGAGACCCCTCACTACCGGGATGCCACCAACTTTGTCCAGGGCGAGCCCCGCGCCTTGCTGCTCGTGGAGTGGAGCGGGACCGAGGAAGAGCTGGACGAGCGCTTCGACGCTTTGGAAGAGGTACGGGAAGAAGTCGGGGCCACCGCCGCCGTTCCGCTTCGTGGTAAGGATGAGATGGCTCAGACGGTGAAGCTTCGTAAGTCCATCCTGCCGCTGCTCCTCGGAACCGCTGACAAGGCTAAGCCCGTCGCCTTTGTGGAGGACGCCGCCGTACCCGCCGACCGGCTCGAAGAGTTCACCGACCGGTTCGAGGAGATCCTGGACCGGCACGACACCTGGGCCTGTTTCTACGGCCACGCCAGCGTGGGTACGCTTCACGTCCGCCCGGCGATGGACACCCGCGAACCCGAAGGCGTAAAGCACATGCGGGCCATCGGGGAAGAAGTCGCGGACCTCGTCGTGGAACTCGGCGGCTCCATCTCCGGCGAACACGGCGATGGTCTCTCCCGCTCGGAGTTTCTGGACAAGATGTACGGGAAAGAGGTTTTGAACGCCTTCGAGGAGGTCAAAAAACTCTTCGACCCCGAGAACATCCTGAATCCCGGCGTCATCGTGAACCCGGCCCGGATGGACACCCAACTCCGCATCGGACCCGGTCACAAGACACTGCCACTCGCTACCGGCCTGGACTTCTCGAAACAAGGCGGCTTCGATAAAGCCGTGGAACTCTGCAACGGGAGCGGCTTCTGCCGCAAAAAGAATACCGGTACGATGTGTCCCTCCTACATGGCGACCCTCGACGAACAGGACACGACCCGGGCGCGGGCGAACATGCTCCGATCCGTCCTCGACGGAACCCTTCCGCCCGAGGAACTGACCGGCGACCGGATGAAAGAGGTGATGGACCTCTGTGTCGGGTGCAAGGCCTGCAAGTCCGAGTGTCCCTCGCAGGTGGACGTAGCCAGCATGAAGACCGAAGTCCTCTACCAGACGGGAAAGAAGCACGGATTTTCGGTCCGCCAACTCGCTGCCGGCCACATCCGCAAACAACTCGTCCTGGCCGCATTCGTCCCCGGCCTCTTCAACGCCATTGCTAACACGAAGCTCGCCCGTCGGGGCGCCGCCCTGGTCGGCATCGACCCGCGCCGCCCGCTGCCGAACGTCACCAACAGGACTTTCTCCGAGCGGTTCCCGGACTTGCCCCAGGGCGGGGGACCGCGTCAGGTAGCGCTCTTCAACGACACCTGGAATGAGTACCAGCGACCCGAGGTCGGCGAAGGCGCCGTCCGGGTGTTCGCCGCCGCCGGGGTAAAGGTTCACTTGCCGGAGGTCGTCTGTTGCGGTCGGCCGATGCTGTCGGAGGGTTTGATCGACGCGGCCCGCAAAAACGCCCAACGCAACCTGGACTTGCTCGCGCCGCTCATAGAGCGCGGTATTCCGCTGGTCGGTCTGGAGCCGAGCTGTATCCTCACCATGCGCGACGACTACGAAAAGCTCCTACCAGAGGACGAGCGTGTACCACTGCTCGCCGACGCCACCCGGCTTTTCGAAGAGGCATTACTCGAACTGGACCCCGAAGAAATTCCGCTCCGGGAAGGTCCCCCGGTTCTGTTGCACGGCCACTGTCACCAGAAAGCCCTGGTAGGCACCGGACCGACGGAGAAGGCTTTGGGACTGGCTGCGGACGTGGAGGTCGTGGACTCCAGTTGCTGCGGTATGGCGGGGTTGTTCGGCTACGAAAAGGGCCACTACGAGGTTTCGATGAAGATGGCGGAGCGGCGGTTGTTGCCTGCAGTCAGGGAGGCCGGTGGTAAGGTCGTAGTCGCGCCGGGGACTTCGTGCCGGGAGCAGATCCACGCCGGCTCCGGTCGCCGGGCGCTACATCCCGCCGAGTACTTGGCGGAACGTTTGGATGTTCAGGACGGCTCCTAGCTCCGGGCGGAGAAGCTGCCCAGATCCGCCTCCAGGCGCCCCTGAATCGAGTTGCACATAAGGTCGCACAACTCGAACACCGACTCGTCGGCTATGCTGTAGTACGAGTTGAGACCCTGCTTGCGGCGCTCCACGATCCCGGCCTCCAGCAACATCCTCAAATGCTTGGAGACGTTGGCCTGCAAACCTCTCGTCTCCTCGACCAACTCCGAGACGGTTTTCTCACCGTCCATCAGGGTGTAGACGAGCTTCAGCCGCATCGGTTCCGAGAATGCTTTGAACTGTTCCCCGAGCATCTCGAACGCGTCGTCGCTGAGATCCTTCTTTATATACTCCGGCATACGAGCCTCCTACAGGTGTGAAAACGAATTACATTACTATAGAGTAAAGTGTATCATTTTGCCCGGAAATAGGCTTGCCGTGCGTTAGCCGGCTACCAGTACGGCGGCGCCCTGCACTTCGTCATGGCGCAGGGCGTCTAACGCCTCGTTCGCTTTCTCCAGGGCGAAGGTGGTTACCTGGGTCTCCACCGGGACTTGCGGGGCCAGCTTCAGGAACTCCTTCGACCATGCTCACTATCTGGTGGCCGGGTATTAGCGGTTGCTTGTGCGCCGGAAGCTCGCCGTCCAGGATATGCAAATCCGTCCTGCACACCCCGCAAGCGCGAATTCTCAGGAGGACCTGATCCGGGTCTAGCCTTGGAACCGGGGCTTCCCGGGATTTAGCGGTTCGATAGGACCTTCCAGAACCACCGCGCGCACGTCTCGAAACCCTCCTTGCAAGAGTTTAGCAAGAGCTCCGGGAGTTTATGTCAGGCCGAAAGCAGCACGTAGTTCGAGATCGCCAGGTAGTGGAAGACGCTGCCGCCGATGACAAAGAGGTGCCAGATGGCGTGGGAGTAGGGAACTCTGCGATTATGGTAGAAGATCGTCCCGGCGGTGTAGATGACGCCACCGGCGAGTAGCAGCCAGATCGCCCCGGTCGGCAACGCCTCTACGATCGGCTTTGCTGCCACGACGGCCAACCATCCCATGAGCACGTACACCCCGGTCGAGAGCGCGTTCAACCTCCCCGTAAAGAAAACTTTAAACACTATGCCAGCCACCGCCAGGCCCCAGACCAGGCCGAAGAGTGTCCAGCCCCAGCCGCCGCGCAGGCTTACCAGGGCGAACGGCGTGTAGCTCCCGGCGATGAGCAAATATATAGAACAGTGATCGAAGACGCGCAGCGCCCGCTTTACCCGGTCGCCCTGAAAACTGTGGTAGAGCGTCGAGGCCGTGTAGAGCGTTATAAGGGCGATACCGTAGACTATGGAGCTGGCTATCTGCCAACCGTCACCGTTTAGCGCGGTGAGGACTATGAGCAGCGCCGCCCCGGCGAGGCTCGCCCCCAGTCCGACACCGTGGGTCACGCCGTTGGCGATCTCCTCGGTCGGTGTGTAGCGATCTTTCACGGTCCACCGACCCTTCCGGTGACAACAAAGCCAAATGAATTTCGTCTCTTCAGCACGCGCATAATTTTACACCCAGTTTTCCGGCGGTCGTGGTTCATAGAGGAACGTTCGTGTTCGCTTTCGCCAACGTTCGCCCTCATCCCGGATAACATAGCTTGACACGACAAGAAAAGTTAAGGAGCGCAACTTTGTCCCAGGCGAACGTAGATACAATCAAGGAGCTCTATACTGCGTTCGAGAGGGGGGATCTCGTAAAGGTGCGGGAGACTATGCACTCCGAGATCGAATGGTACGAGGCCGAGAA
>JBARZO010000411.1:0-1511 GCA_049650165.1 Rubrobacteraceae bacterium | reverse complement strand
CGTTCCCCCCGATACCGCCCTTGCCGACGAGTACACCCCGTTCGCGGCACGCTTGCATGAATCGCGCGGCAGCGGGTGCGTTCGGCTCGCCGTCCGGCCCGATCATCTCCAGGGCCAACATCAGGCCGCGACCGCGTACCTCGCCCACGACCGGACTCTCCTCCGCCATCTTCACGAGCCGATCCTTGAGGTATCCACCTACTTCGTCAGCGTTTCTTTGAAGCTCGTTCTCCAGGATGTATTCGATGTTGGCGAGGGCTCCCGCGGAGCTTATGTGGTTGCCACCGAAGGTTGAGACGTGGAGTTTGCCAGTTATGGAGTCGATGATCTCGGCGCGGCCCATTACGGCGCCGATGGCTAGGCCGTTGCCGAGACCTTTCGCCATCGTGATCATGTCCGGCTCTATCCCCGACTCCTCTATCCCCCAGAAATGGGACCCCGTCCTCCCGAAAGCCGTCTGCACCTCATCGGAGATATACAGAATGCCGTGCTCATCCAGCACTTCCTTGACTCCGGCGATGTACTCCGGCGGCAGCTCAATGAAGCCACCGACGCCCTGAATCGGTTCGGCGATGAACGCGGCTACGTGGCCGGTGGTCGAGGTCTGGATGACGTTTCGTAGGTCGTCGGCGCAGGCCCGGGCGAAGTTCGGGTCGCCTTCCTCGAACGGTTTGTAGAGCGAACTGTAAGCATGATGCGGGGGCATCGCGTAAGTTACATCCAGGGCGGATCGGGACGTTGGCCGCCACGAGCCCTGGCCCGTTATGCCCATCGTGCCGAACGAGCCACCGTGGTAGGAGCCGCGCAGGGCGATGATCTCGCTGGACCGCCGGTGTTGCGTCGCAAAGAGGAGCGCCGCCTCGTTAGCCTCGCTGCCGCTGCTGACGAAGAATACCTTTTGGTCCCCGGACATCGGTGACAGCTCGATCAACTTCTCCGCTAGCTTGACTTGATGCTCGATCAGATAGAGGGTCGAGGAGTGAAGGATCTTCCCGGCCTGTTCGCGAACCGCCTCCACGATCTCCGGGATGTTGTGGCCGCTGATGCTCGTTACGATGCCACCGAAGAAGTCCAGGTACTCGTTGCCTCCGGAGTCCCAAACCTTGAAGCCCTCGCCATGCGTAAGTTCCATCGGCTCTTCGTAGTAGAGCGAGATCCACTCAGGGATGACGGCCTTGTGCCGCTTTAGAAGCTCATCAGGATTAGTCATACTCCAACCCCCACACTCGGAGCGGTGAAGCTCCGCTCGACGAACCTCCCGGAACCACGCTCGCCTACGACCTCACCGTCCTGGTACACCAGAGTCCCCCGCACGTACACGGAGGCTGGGCCGCCGTGGAAACTTCTCCCCTCGTAGGGCGTGTAGTCTACGTTGGAGTGGCGGTTGTCTACGGTGGCGGTGATCTCCAACTCCGGATCCCAGAGCACGACGTCTGCATCGGCGCCGGGCACGAGTGCGCCCTTCTTCGGATAGGCACCGTAGATGCGGGCCTGGTTGGTCGAGAGAACGG
>JBARZO010000410.1:0-2074 GCA_049650165.1 Rubrobacteraceae bacterium | reverse complement strand
AGCTGGATCTCGCCTTACCGGAGTTACCCGACATCCCGGACCAGATTCCTGCGGAAAGTGCGGTGCGCCACCGCCCACCACTGGAGCCGTCTTCCCAGTTCGGTGTTTATCCGAACGAATTTTCGCGCGTGTCGGACAGGGCAAAAAACCTAATTCGGACGGGAAACGCCGGCGCTGGCAGGCCGTATGAGAGCAGATCCGAGGCAGATTTCGCCGTCTGCCTGGCAATGTTTTCCGCCGGTTACGAGGAGGGCCAAATCCGAGCGATTCTAATGAACCCCGCTAATGGTATCTCTGAGAAATACCGCGAGAAGGGACACTACGGCGAAAGCTATCTCACACTAACCCTGCGTAAAGCTCGTATGCACGCCAGGGGATCCGGCTTGCGTCATCGCCCCGGCAAAATACTCAGCCGCCATCAAAAGCAGAGAAAGGTACTATGAACCGCCGGAAGACAATGCCGGGATCCGGCCGCGAAGTGTGGCACGTCTCTCTCAGTCGCCAAGAGTACCAATTTTGGTACCACAAGTACCAATTTTGGGGGCGAATTCGGGTGTACCTCTCAAGTACCCTGCCCTCGTCGGTGAAAACGGTAGCGTCCGCGGTTACATTCCCCCCTCCCGCCGCGGGCGCCGGGAGGTCCCGGAAGAGGAGGCGACTGGTGATAACGAAGACCACCGCTCTTACAGTCCCGCACTGCCAGCATGCAGAGGAGGACGCCTAAATGGCCCGTCCGTGGCTTCGCCGGGGTGCCGGCACACCGGCAAGTCGTCATCGGTTGGGATTCCGCTTACTCGTGGCGGGAATCGCACTGTTCTTTATTGCTTGGGGCGTCGGTATAGCAATCGCCTCGCAGATCGGTAACGACGAGGATACCGCATCCATCTCCGAGCAAGTCACCGACAAAGGGGCTGCCGATGCACAGGACGTTAGCCGTCCCGACAACGGGCCGTGCGCCGCACAAGTCGTCTGCGTCGTCGACGAGTACGAATGGGACATCTACGACAAGCGCTTTCTTATCGGCTACTCAGAGAACGTCTTTGCCGGTCGCGTAACGGAGAAGTCCGGCACTGAAACGGCGAAGACCTCGATCCCCGGCGACGAGGAAACTCCCCACACCCAGTACGTCGTCGAGGTCCTGGGCATAGTCAAGTCGGAAGGTCCCAAGCAGCTCTCGGCTGGAGACCGGGCAACCGTAGATCAGCTCGGGGGTCCCGGCGCGAGGACGGGCAAGCGGCACGTCGCCGCCCCGCTGTCCTGTAGCCAGCAGTCCGTCGGCGGTCCGTTCGCGGTAGGTGACGAGTACCTCTTCGCCACGCGATACGACGCCGACACCGGCTACTACGACGTGAGCGCCCCGCCCGCCGGAGCGGAGCCCGTAAGCTCGGTCGGCACCCGCGAGGACACCCTTACCGCCTATCGGCGCGCTGCGGATAGCGAGCTCGACCCGCTCGCCGAGGCCTCCGCCGGCGGGGAGAATCTTTGTCAATGAAAGGGGCTTCGGAAAAGCTGTCCGGTCCGCGGGCGCGCGCACTACTGGACGACCTGGATCGTACGGATCTCTCTCTGCAGCATCAAAAGAGCCTTCTTGGCTTCTTGGAGGAAGCCAGAGGTAGGTCCGTAGACAACGGCGAATCAGCCAAAACTTCACGCCTACCGGTACGCTCGCCGGAGGCGGCTGAAGAAGAACGTCACCGGGAAGAAGCCCTGGTTCAACTCGCCGCGGATGCTATAGGGCCCGCACACGAACAGGTCGCAGATCTCGAACGCCGCCGGCAAGAGATATTCACCGCGATGGCCGAGGGTGGGTGCTTTGAGGGACGATGGGTAGGCAAAGGAGACCGCGCCGTATACCTGCAACGGAAAGAGGCTTCCCCATTAGACGAATATCGAGAAGATCAGTCACCACATTTCAAGCTGCACGAGGGACCCTGGGCCTGGGTCGAAGGCGCTCCTGAAGGTGAGGACCCGCGCTAAACCCTCGCGCGGGGCGAGATACTCGACCATCGCATGCACGCCCGCAACGAGCTTTGCATCCTGCTCGGCGTACCTGCCATAATAACCTGCCTCGGGG
>JBARZO010000409.1:0-10659 GCA_049650165.1 Rubrobacteraceae bacterium | reverse complement strand
AGGTTTTTGGGGAGCCTACACGGATGCTATCGTTCCAGGCCAATATACGGTCGAGGCCGGCCAGGCTTCTACCGGCTCCATCGTGGCCTGGTTCAAAAACCAGTTCGCCGCCGACGCCGCGGCAAAGGCCAAAGAGCGCGGCGTAGATACCTACGACGTTCTGACCGAGATGGCACAAGACATACCCATAGGTTCGGACGGCCTGATCGTGCTCGACTACTTCCAGGGCAACCGCTCTCCTTACACAGATCCCCTGGCGCGCGGCATGATGTGGGGCTTGACCCTGAGTCATACACCGGGACACGTCTTCCGGGCCATCATCGAAGGCATCTGCTACGGCACCGAGAACATCATTCGCACCATGCGCGAGCAAGACTTCGAGCTAGAGGAAAAAGTAGTCTCCGGCGGCCCCACCAAGAGCGAGCTGTGGATGCAAATCCACGCTGACGTCTCGAACGTGCCGATCTCGCTCACTAGCGTAAGCGAGGGACCAGTGTTGGGATCGGCGATGCTTGCGGCGGTCGGCGCTGAAATCTACCCGGATATTCCCACAGCCGCCAAGAACATGGTCCATACCTCCGAGACCATTGAGCCGGATCCGGAGCGCCACGAAGAGTACCAATTCTACGTCGACCGTTACATGGAGACGTATCCGCAGATGAAAGAGCTCATGCACAAGACTGAGCGACACGTGGCGAGCGGCGGCAAATCCGATGCCGCAAGCCAGGCAAACGATGCAGGATAACTCATGAGCGGCGAGCGAATCAATGCTGCGTTGCAAGAGGCAAGCGACACGCAGGACGTCGTGATCGGGGCTGGTACGTTAGCTTCGGTTGGTGAGGTTCTCGAGAAGAACTTCGGCGATCGCACGGCTGTCGTAGTCGCGGACGAGAACACTTTCGAGGCTGCCGGCAAAGAGGTGCAGCAACACCTGGAAGAGGCCGGATGTGAGCTCGTCGAGTCGTATATCTTCCCTGGCGAACCGACGCTCTACGCTGAGTATGGAAACATCGAGACGCTCGTGGAGGCTCTCGGCGAGAACGAGGCCATCCCGGTCGCTGTCGGCGCCGGAACCTTGAACGATATCGTCAAACGCGCTTCCTACGAGTGCAACCGGCCTTACATGAACGTCTCCACCGCAGCCTCGACTGATGGTGCGACGGCGTTCGGGGCGTCTATAGAGAAAGAAGACAAGAAGCAAACGTTAGAGTGCCCGGCTCCGAGGGCGGTACTTGCGGACTTGGACGTTCTGGAGAACGCCCCATCTCGTATGACGGCCTCCGGCTATGCGGATCTTTTGGGCAAGGTTACATCGGGTGCTGATTGGCTGATCGCAGACAGGCTCGGTGTCGAGGAGATAGACGAGACTGGTTGGTCGTTGGTACAGGATCATCTGCGAGAGTGGATCGGGGAGCCCCGCAAATTGAGTGAGGGCGACCAACAAGAGATCGAGAACCTGATCGAAGGTCTCATAATGTCCGGCCTTGGGATGCAGTCCTACCAGTCTTCCCGAACAGCCTCGGGCGCCGAGCATCAGTTTAGTCACCTCTGGGAAGGTGAGGGGCTGGGTCGCGACCAGAACCCGCCGCTCTCTCACGGCTTCAAAGTCGGTGTTGGAACGATTTCCATCGCCGCCCTCTACGAGCGGATGCTGGGGCGCGACTTTAGCGATCTGGACGTGGATGCGGCTTGCGAGAGTTGGCCTTCCTGGGAGGAAATGGAAGAAAAGGTGCGGAAGGCGTACTCGGGCTCGAAGCTGGAAGACGTCGCCGTCAACGAGACGGAAAGCAAGTACATAGATGCCGACACGCTGAGAGAACGACTGGAGTTGCTCCGCGAGCGGTGGCCGGAATTGCGAGAGAAGTTGACGGAGCAGTTGATGCCGGCTGAACAGATAGAGACGATGCTGAAGACCGCGGGATGTCCGATCACCCCTAAGGAGATCGGCTTGGACTGGGAGTCGTTCCAGGAGACGTATCAGCGGGCGCAGATGCTTCGTAAACGGTACACCGTCCTAGATCTCGCCGTCGAAACCGGGATTCTCGACGAGTGTGTGGAAGAACTATTCGCGCCGGCTGGTTTCTGGGGTAGCCGGAGATAGCCGGGGCCAAGTAAACAGGGAAGGAGGAGCAATGCCCGAGGGACCGTGCCTTATGAGCATAGATCACGGAACAGAGAGCATTAGGGTCAGAATTTTCGAACAGAAGGGAACGCCGCTTGCTTTCGCCAGCCAGGCATACGCTCTAAAGCATCCGCACTCCTGGTGGGCCGAACTTGACCTAGAGGAGTGGCGGAGTTGTCTGGTGCAGGCGGGTGAGGAGACCGGCTGGTGTCACGGGTCCAGTCCATAACCCGTAGGAAAGTCTGGCTCCGACTGCGGCGATGATTGACATCGCTTGGTTGTAGGAAGTGGGATTTTAGGGAGCGCCAACCGAGTAGTTGAGCGCCATACACACTGTTTGCTGGGCGAAGGCTCGGCTGAGAAGGAGAAGAAAGTTTTGAGTAGTCAACAATCACAACCGGAGTACGGAGCTTTCGGGCGCCGCGTCGAGAAGATGGGAATTCCCAGGCCACTTTTCTGGGGGTTCGTTGCGGTCTTTATCTTCATGATCGGCGACGGTGTAGAGATAAGTCGGCTTCCAGGCTACCTGGCCGGTCCGGGAGGGCTTAATGGCGCGCAGGCTTCACTGACTACCGGCACCGTCTACGGTCTCGCCGTACTGGTAGCATCGTGGCTTTCGGGAACACTCTCCTCGATTTGGGGTCCCTTGCGGGTCATGCAACTTGGCGCGGCGATCTGGATCGTCTTCGAGGTGATCTTCCTCGTCTTCGCCATCAATTCTGGCAGCTTGCTCTTCGTAGCCACGATCTACGGTATAAGAGGTCTTGCGTACCCATTGTTTGCCTTTGGGTTTCTGGTCTGGATACAGACGGTTGCCAGGGTGGAGCTTAGAAGTTCGGCTGCCGGATGGTTTTGGTTCGCCTTTACCGGTGGTCTGCCGACCCTGGGTTCCCTGGTAGCCGCCTTCTCCGCCCCGGTCATCGGTGTGTATAACACCTTTTGGCTGTCACTCGGGATAGTCATCGTCGGTAGTGCTGTCGGCTGTTTCGCTGTGCGTGAGGCCCAGGGTGCCCGCCCGATCGCCGATGAGACTGTCGAAGATCCTACGAGTTACAAGCGGCTCTTTGAGGGCATAGACATCCTCTGGCGTGATCCCAGGGTCCTTATGGGAGGTGTGGTACGCATCGTCAATACTTCGCCGCAGTTCGGATTCTTCTTCTTCATGCCGTTCGTCTTTGTAGCGGCCAACTCACAAGATGGCTTTATGAGCGGTGCTCAGTACTCGACCCTGCTCAGCGTGGTCTACGCTACCAACATTTTCGCCAACCTCTTTTTCGGGATATTCGGCGACTACTTCGGCTGGCGCAAGACGGTCACGGTCTTTGGTTGTCTCGGCTGCGCTGTATCCACTCCGCTGTGGTACTTTGGGTCGCTGGCCTCGGGCAGCTATGTAGTCTGCCTCCTATTGGGCGCTTTGTACGGTGCATTGCTGGCCGGGTTCGTACCGCTCTCGGCCCTGATGCCCTCGATGGTGCAGCATCACGATAAGGGAGCGTCCCTGGCTATCTACAACACGGGCGCTGGTGGAGCCGCCTTTGTCGGCCCGGCTATCGCCGCGGCGCTCAGCCCCTTTATAGGCTACGGAGGCGTTGTCATAACCTATGCCGCCCTTTACGTGGTGTGCGCCGGCCTGACCTGGTTTATCACGAGCCCGGCCGATCCAGGGGAAGAGGGGCAGATGGAGCAAGACGCTCCTGCTACCGCATAAGAGTAGTGAGGAAAGTATGATTCAGAGTGAATTCCGGCAAAGATTGACTCGAACTCCCCTAGTGTCTCCGCGACTATCTGACTTACCCGAATACGCTGTTACCGTTCTAGGAAAAGTAAGATGCCAGTGCCCAATGCCACGTCGGCAGCCTGCAAAGCTTGCCCACGGCCTGGATCTTCGACTGGTCCAACCAAACGACGGACGAACAAGGCCTTCCATGAGCATGTTGGCTAGTTTCCTATGCTTGGATACTATTTCTTTGCACGATTGGAATGATCAGGAAGGTAGCAACCGTGAGTAAGCGTGTGCTCTTGGCAGGGCTTTATCATGCAACTAATACTTTCCTTAAAGGTCGAAGTTCCCTAGAAGACTTCAAGATACGGCGCGGTGAGGAGATGTTGCGGGTCGAGGATAACGTAACCTCACTCATCGGTCTCCTGGAGGTTGCACAGGAAAAAGGTTGGGAGCTTTTACCAATACTGGACGTACGAGCTATACCGGGAGCCACGGTCGCCGACTCGGTGGTGGATCTGTTCTGGGCCGAGTTTCGAGCTATTACAGATGCTGAAGCGGCTGAGGGTGTGGACGGAGTCTTTCTGGTTCTGCACGGCGCGATGGTGAGCGAATCATTTCACGATGTCGAGGGGGAGATCTTACGTCGTATCCGGGGCATCGAGCATCTCGCTGACGCCCCGATATGCGGCGTCTTCGACCTACACGCCAACTTCACTGAGGCGATGGCCCGCCAGTCAGATGGCCTGATCTCTTGCCGGACAAATCCCCCAACGGACGCCAGAGAATGCGCCACAGAAGCAGCCCTCTTGCTAGACGGACTTATGGAGGTCGAAGAAAGCCCAGTGACCGTTTGGGAGCATCCACCCATCATGTGGACACCCGAAATTACAGCAACGGACTATGGTTCTATGCTCACGCTAGAAGAACGAGCCCGTGAGATTGAAGACGAGTCGCCTGATGTTCTGGCCGTGAACGTCCTCGCTGGGTTCCCCTACGCTGACATACCCGAAGCCGGACTATGTTTCTCGGCTATCACAAACGGCGACCTGGAGTTGTCGCGGTCGGCACTCAGAGAGTTGAACGTAATCGCCTCATCTCTGCGCTGGACAGAGAGCCGGGTTGGAATGACTCTGGAAGAAGCGATGTTTCGGCTGGACGAACACCAAAAAGGCCCAGTGCTGCTCGTCGAACCCTCGGACGATATAGGAAGCGGCGCACCAGGCGAAAACACTCATCTCCTGCGAGCGTTCGTCGAGCGCGGTGTACAGGATGCGGGCTTGATCATCCAAGACGCTGAGGCTGTGAGATCTTTGCAAGACGCTTCGCCCGGGGAGCATCAAGCGCTGACAATTGGTGGCAAAAGTGGAGAGTTGGGGTCGGAACCGCTTACCCTGGAGGTAGAGTTGGTGTCCACGAGCGACGGGCGGTTCGTTATCGAGGACAGGCAAAGTCCTCTCGCCTCAATGCTTGGTGAAGAGATAGACATGGGTCCTTGCATCGTGATCCGGCACGAGGGCGTCACGGTGCTGCTGACCAGCCACCGTACCCCGCCCTTCGATCTCGGGCAGTGGCGCAGCCAGGGTGTGGATCCGGAGGAGCTATTCGCCATAGGTATCAAAGCATCCGTGGAACACAAGAGGGCGTACGATCCCATAGCTAGAGCAAGCTACACTGTCAATCTGCCAGGTCCTTGCCCACAGGATCTCAGCAGCCTGCCCTATGAGCGTGTAAGACGTCCTATCTATCCCGTGGACGAGCTGTAGATTCGGAGAAAGCCGAAACCTTTAGCGCCGACCTCCGGAATTCCCCGACCTAGTGCACACGAATACTTCTGTCTTTGGAGCTATTCACAGTCTACCTACCCGAGCTTCCCGAAGAGATCCGAAAGTGTGGTGCCGAGAGCCTTTGCTATCCGGTCGGCAGTCTGTATCGTGACATTCCTCTCACCCCGCTCGACAGAACTCACGTAAGTCTGGTGTAACCCCACCCGAAACGAGAATTCCTCCTGTGAATATCCTCTTTCCTTGCGTAAGCGGCGCACGAGTTTCCCAAACTCCCTGGCTAGCGTCTCCTCGACCATGTATCCGAGCGTAGTGAGTAGCCTGCGAATAGTTTATAGACTAAATATAATAAAACCTGCAAAATAGTGATTTCTAGTTTCTCTCCACACCGCCTTTCCGGGGACTTCTTTCGGTTGAAAGTCCCCAGAAAGACTCGGAAGGAGCAAGCAGCGGGCAATGACCCGCTGAGAAAAGGAGGAGTCATGACCAACCCCGAACCCGGCTTCGAGATAGAGGCCGCGAGCGTCGAGGAGTTCCTGAAGTTACTGAAAGAGCGTGAAGAAGAGGGCGGAGAGCAAGAAGAAAACAGCGCCACGAGGAAGGCCGTGTTCGTAGCCCAGATGATGGACCGGCGGCCCTCGAACTACGGCTTTCCCCTTATAAGACGCTACGTGGTAGCCGCCTTAGCATATGGGAGAGATCGAGTCTCTTACACCCGAACAACCTCCAATGCGGTGGAGTTGCCCGAGACGGTGACAAAGACCGAAGATCGGCAGCAAGAAGCCTACGAGGAGATACGGCAAGAGATCGAACACGGACTGAAAAAGCTGAGCCTCCACGTACCCGTACACGAAGGTTTCCTGTGCCACCCCTCAGACACTGGACGAGAGAAGTGAGGAGAGTGAAATGGGATACATGACCATCTACACTCTCACCGTTGGTGACGAGGGACAAGAGATTTCCGACAGTCATCGCGAAGAGATACTCGCCTGGCTAGAGCATGACGAGAACTTCAGCAGCGAGCTCGAAGACTTCCACGAAAGCGGCATGAACGGCTGCACAAAATGGTACGAGCACGACCAGAATATGCTCCGCCTCTCCCGGAAGTTCCCAAAGGTACTCTTTGTGCTCTGGGGAGAGGGTGAGGAGCCCGGGGATTTGTGGAAAAGCTACTACCTCGGCGGGCGGGTGCAGGAGGCTCCAGCCCGTGTCGAGTACGCATCGTTTGATCCCGATGAACTCATGGAACCTGGGACCGCAGCCGGCTGAGATTCGATCTCGGCCCAGGAGCGGTCTGTGGACTGGCTGAGGCATGATTTCGTGGTGCGATTCTCGGGTAGCGTAGCGAGTACAGGCGCCTACCGATATTTTCGGTGTAGAGCTTGCGCAGACTTTAGATTACTCTTGGAGTTGATCTGAAAAGAGAGGAGACTAGGAGGCGAACATGGTAGAGGGAAGACGGCCGAAAGGCGAGGGAACGATCCGGCTCCGCTCCGACGGACGCTACGAGGGGCGGGAACCGCCGGAGATCGTACCCGCCGGTGAGAATCCCCGCAGCTTCTACGGCAAGAGCGAGCAGGCGGTAGCGAAGAAGATCCGGCAGGCTCGCCGCGAACGGGAGCAGGGGCTGAACGCCCGCTCGCGCCAGACTGTGGGTGCGTATTTGGAGAGTTGGGTGGCAGGTCCCCTAAAGAACTCTGTAGCCCGTACCACGCATCAGCAGTATGCGGCATTGGTGCGCAAGTACCTGATTCCCGGCATGGGAAAGATAAAGCTCAGGAAAATCACTGCCCAGGATCTCGACGATCTCTACGCCGATATGGAGGAAAGGGAAGTCGGGGAGCGCACCGCCCGTTATGTTCACCAGGTAGTAAGTTCGGCGCTCGAGAGGGCCGCCAGAAAACACCTCGTTCCGTTCAACGTAGCCCGCTACGCCGACCCGCCGCCCATGCCCGAGAGCGAGGAGCAACTCGCCCTCACCCTCGAAGAGCTCTCTCATTTCTTCAAGGTGGCCGCTGAGACGCGCTTCGAGAACTACTTTATCGTCTCCGCGCTGTGCGGGGCCCGGCCACAGGAAATCCTCGGCCTCAAGTGGTCGGATGTGAAGCTCCCCAAAGAGGCAGGTGTCCCCGGAGAGGCGACGATCCGGCGCCGGATCTCCATAGACGGTTCTGGAAAGTGGGACATCCTCGACGGAACAAAGACCTCCAGGAAAAACAAACGATCAAAGGCCCGCGCTGTCTACCTGATGCCTGAGGCTGTAGAGGCCTTAAACAGGGAGCGAAAGACCTACCTCGAAAAACGCCTGCGCTTCGCCGAGCGTTGGGAAGAGACCTGGAGAGAGCACCCCAAGGCGAAGGATCTCATTTTCCCTTCGGAGACCGGCGGTCCAATGAACCGCAACAACCTCCACCGCCGTCACTTCAAGCCGCTCGCAAGAAAGGCAGGCCTGCCCGAAGAGGCGAGGCTCTACACCCTGCGGCACACGTTCGCCACGCTCTGGATGGAGTCAAACGAGCCGGTAAAAGTTCTCCAGGAAATTCTCGGCCACTCCCGCATAGACCAGACTATGAACAGTTATGCCCACGTGCTGCCACACATTCAGGCCGACGCTTTCGGGCGTTTCTCCAGGCGCTTTTCGAAAGGATAAGTGGTCAAATAAGTGGTCAACGCCTTCACGGAGCAATGCGGTAAAAAGGGAAACCCGCGATTTGCGGGGCTTTCATAAGCGCGCTCGGCAGGACTCGAACCTGCGGCCTCCTGATTCGTAGTCAGGCGCTCTATCCGGCTGAGCTACGAGCGCACTTGGATACCCATCATACCGCCACTAGGAGCTTTGCTCAAGGCTGGTAGGTTATTTGGAGGGCATTTAAGGATATACTTTGAGAAGTTAAGCTGGATGTCGGGAGAATAAGGTAGCTGTGTCGTCTTGAGCGAGTCTGTTTTGCTGGTTATAGCGAATGATGAAGAGCGCTTACACCTGAGACGGGCTCTCGCGGGTGAGGGCTGGCGGGTGCTACCGGCTGGGACCGGGGTTCAGGCCAGAAATGTGGCGGAGAGCCAGAGCTTCGAGATCGCGGTGGTGGATAACCGGTTGCCGGACGAGCGAGGGTTTCAGGTGATCTCCGCCGTGCAGAAGCCGGGCGTGTCTACTGTGGCGCTTTTGCGGGACGAGGACACGATGGACCGGATCGTGGGTATAGAACTCGGCGCGGATTATTATATGCGCTCGCCGGTAAACCCTCGGGAGTTGGTGGCGCGGGTAAAGCAGATCTTCCGCAAGCGGGAGTACGCAGGAGATTTCTCGGAGAAGATTCACGTCGGGGACCTCGAGATCGACCCGGAGCAGGTCGAGGTGCTCAAAAAAGGGGAACCTGTCCTGCTCTCTCCCCGCGAGTTCAAGTTGCTTCACACGCTGGCCCAGAATCCGGGACGGGTCTTTCCTCGTTCGGCGCTTTTGCGACAGGTCTGGGGCGAGGATGAGTACATTGACGAACGTACTGTAAACGTCTACGTCCAGCGACTCCGCAACAAACTCGGCGACAGTTCTTCAGAGTCTAAACTTATAGAGACCGTACGGGGGTTCGGTTACCGGCTCGTAAAGCCGGACCAAGAAGTCTAGGAAGAAGAGGAGCGACGGATCAAGGCTCCGCCCCGGATCGTCTCTCCGGGACGCACGTCGTAGCCGTGACCCACGATGCAGTCTTCCAGGTACGCGCCGTCGCCCACGCTGGCGCCGGGTAGCAAGATGCTACTCTTGATCGTCGCGCCGGGCCGTACCCAACAGTCACTCCCGACCGTAACGTCTCCAGCCAGCGTAACGTCGCGACCGATGACCGCATCCCGCCCGACAACTACATAGCCCTCCAGGCTGGCGGAAGGGTGGATCTGGGCGTCCTCCCCGACCCACAGGCTACCGTTACGCTTCTCTCCCGGCACCTTCACCTGGACTTTTCCCGAGAGCACATCGTATTGAGCTTCCCGGTAGGCTTGTAGCGTTCCAATATCCGACCAGTAGAAATCCCCCTGATAGCCGACGAAACGCTCATCGTTCTCCAGGAATTGCGGAAATACGTCCCTGGCAAAGTCGAAGAATGTATCCTCCGGTATGTAGTCCAGAGCCCGCGGCTCGAAGACGTAGATACCGCTGTTGGCGAGGGTGCTGATCGCCTCCTGCGGGTCCGGCTTCTCCTGGAAACCGTGGATGTTATCTTCCTCGTCTATCTCGACCACCCCGAACTCCGAAGTGTCGTAGACGCGGCGGAGCGCGATGGTTGCGAGTGCTCCCTTCTCCTTGTGGAACGCCACCAACTCGCTCAGATCCACATCCGTAAGAGCGTCGCCGGAGACAACGACGAAAGTATCGTCGAATTCCTCCGCCAGACGTTTTACGCCCCCGGCAGTACCGAGTAGTTGATCTTCGCGGTTGAGGTGGACCCTCATGCCGTTTACCCGGGACTCTTCACCGTAAGCGGCCAGAAGGGTGTCGGCCAGGTAGTGAATGTTGACGTGGACTTCTTCCACACC
Organism: Rubrobacteraceae bacterium; assembly: GCA_049650165.1. Classification (GTDB taxonomy): domain Bacteria; phylum Actinomycetota; class Rubrobacteria; order Rubrobacterales; family Rubrobacteraceae; genus SIRX01. The sequence goes on along the minus strand of JBARZO010000409.1, from coordinate 506 downwards.
GTGGGCGGCCAGGAGATCAAAGATATGCTCGATTATGGGCGTGTCTACGACCGGGGCCATAGGCTTCGGCACCTCGCCGGTCAGAGGGAAAAGCCGCGTGCCTTTGCCGGCAGCGAGCGCCATCGCTTTCACGTTCGGCCCTTTGCGCCGGGCTGCAAAATGTCTTTCCGTACCCTATATTCTCTCTCGTGCATGCGGATACTCTACACGCTCTCTTCCCGTCGGCCAAGCTCGACGAGCCGCTGCGACGCTATACGGCTTGGAAGATCGGCGGACCTGCCGACGCCCTGATCGAACCGACCACCGTCGATGAGCTGACCGGAGCCGTACAAAAAGCCCGCGAAAACGACGTCCCCGTAACCATCCTCGGCGGCGGCACGAATGTCTTGGTGCGCGACGGCGGGATCCGGGGGCTCGTGATCCGTCTGGCCAAATCCTTGACCAACGTCGAGTTCACCGACAATCACGTCTCCGCCGATGCCGGCGTACTCTACCCGGTCCTCGCC
>JBARZO010000408.1:0-6974 GCA_049650165.1 Rubrobacteraceae bacterium | reverse complement strand
CCGCTACCGCCGCGGCCGTCGCCAAGCTCCTGGGCCGGACGGCGCGGCGCGAAGGGCTCGACGTCCTGGCCGTCGACGCCTGCGGCGGGTCCCTGGCGGAACTTCTCTCTACCAACCCCGCCAGGACCGGGAGCGAGGCTGAGTCCTCAGCGGGGAACCCGGCGGGGGACGCCCCCGACGCCTTCTTGCGTCGGGCGACAGCCGACCCGGACGCGTTGGGAGAACACATCAAACGCACCCGCTTCTCGGCGCTGCGGGTGGTCCACGCCCCGACCGACGACTCCCTGCCGGCGGTGATGCTCCAGGAGGCCGCCGGCGAGGCGTTCGACCTGTGCGTAGTCGCCTGTGGAGACGCCGAGGGCCGGTACGCCGAAGACTGGCTTCTGGCCGCCGACAAGGTAGTCGCCTGTTCCTCCAATGGACCGGACGACGCGCTCGTCGCCACCCAGTGGGTCGAGGAGAAGCGCGACACAAACGGCACGGTCCTCGCCCTAATAGGAGCCCGCGGTGGCACAGCGGATCTCCGGACGCCGGAGACGACGTACCCCGCCCACGAACCCGGTCATGCCCCGGACGAAAATAGCGACGCGGGAGAAGCCGTCGAGGCTCCCAGCGAAGCCCGCAAACTCTACACCCTCGGTCCCGCCGCCCACAGCGGCACCGGGGCCGATGGGGGCTTGAGCAAGCTCACCCGCTCCCTCGTGGCCCTAGAAGAACGCGACGAGGATCCGGAAATGGCAATGGCTGGCGCAGGGGCGGAACCGGCCTCTGAGCCAACCGCAGACAAGGAGGAATCCTATGCCTGATACCAGGCCCCACAAGAAGAAACCCAAGTGGCTAACCGGGGAAGAAGGCGATGCCCCTGAGCAGGTAGAACCTCAGCGCGGCCTCTCGGGCTCGCGCAAAGAACCTCTGGCCGACGACGACACGAGTGAGATACCGGCCACCGATAACCCGGCCGCCGAAGAAGAGGCTTCTGAACGGCTCGTCAGCAGCCCTCGTTCAGATGATACAGCGACGGCAACGATTCCACGCTTCACGCCGACGCAGGCCTCCGCGGCACCGGGCGGCGTTGGGGCCGGTAGCCCGTCGCGGTCGGGGGGTAACTCCCCGACGGAGCTCGTCCAGCGGCTGCGGTCGAATCCTGGGCCGGCTTTGATAGCCCTGCTGGTGCTCGTCGTACTCTTCGCCGTTTTCTGGTTCGTGTTCCTCCGAGGTGGAGGCGAGGCGGCCCAGAACCCCACGAACGAAGGAAGTGGGGGAGAGGAAGCCCCGCTCGCAGCCCAGCCGTCGCCAGAGGCGGGCGGCGTGGACAACACTGGAATCATCTTCAGCGGCCTCGACGAGAGCGGCGATACGGCCACCCTGCAGGGAGCCGGCCTCGACTGGGAAGGCTCCATAACCGAAAAAGAAGGCGACGCCGGTGAGACGATCACACTAAAAGGCCCGACGGCCGCCCAGGTGGAGCGGGGCTTCGAGGTGGACAACACGGACATCGACTCCGGCGTCTACGCCGTCGGCCAGGACGACGGCTCCGTGCTGCACGTAGCCACCCACACCTACCAGCTCGTTGACCAGCAACAAGACACGGAGGCCGACGAACAGATCGAGCGGGAGATAACGTACGGGACCATCTTCGAACTCGAAGGCGGCGACCTCCGCCAGTCCGGCTTCTACGTCGACCGCCACCCCGAACAGGGCTCGGCGAAAACCCTCAGGACCTATTACAAGGCCCCGGATTTTGACCCGAAGGATTCATACGAAGTCACCTTCAACGCCCGCAAGGGGACGCCGGTGCCGCTGCTAGTCGGCTACCGGGATGGAGAACAAGAAAACCAGCAAGGCAACGGAGGAGAGGAGTAAGCATGGCAGGTATACCGCCAAAGGGCATAGGTCCTGGAAGGGGCATGGGCCCCCAAGCTATGGGTCCGAAGAAGACCGGTCGCAAGTCTACGGCGCTCAACAAGGGTAAAGGCCGCGGCGGTACCGGTGGCTTGAGCGGCAAAGAACCTTCGCTCGTCAAGAAGGGCATGGGTCCATTTGGACACGGCCGCAAGCCTGACGTGGACAAGGACGGGGACCCGTTCACGAAGCGAAGCCCGTGGAAGAAGCCCGGCAACAACTCGTTTTTCTAGGACGGAGGATCTATGACTTACACCCGCAAAGACAACCCAGCTCCCGGCCCGCAGAAGTCGGCCAGGCCGCCAGCTACGCCGTCAGCTACGCCGTCAGCTATGCCGTCGGCCGCGCCGTACGTCCGTCCGAAGTTTACCGGGCTTTCCCGGTCCGCCGTGGCCCTTTTCCGGGTCGGAACGCGCCGGGCCCGAGTAGCGGCGGCCCTCATGATCGTCGCCGGTAGCCTTCTCTACCAGACCGGGGCCGAAGCCCTGCAAGAGTCGTCGAAAAAGGTCCTCTACCTGGATGCTCCCTCCGTATCCGCCCCGGAGGCCCGGAAAGCCGGGGAGACGGCCCGTGGGTACGCCGGCCCCGACTCCAACGTGGACGATGCGGTGCTAGCCTGGGGTGACGTAAAGCCGGTGCCCCGTGAGGCCCGCGAGGCGTTCGCCTCTATAACGGAACCCAGCGGGCAACCACCGGGCGGCGTCTCCTACGACGACGCGGTGGCCGCCGGCGACGTTATGGTCGCCCAACTCGGCGGCGATTCTCCCGTCGGGGGTGAAGAAGGAGATGAAGAGCTCGCCTCGTCAGACCTGGTTCGGCCGGAGCTCGGCGACGGAACCAAGGCATCCGATGGCCCCACGCCGAGTGGCCCCCAGCCAGATGGCGCAAACCAGCAACCCGCAGCAACGGGTCCTGGACCCGAGCAACCCGAATACGCTGCAGCAGATACGCCGGCGCCCTCAGATCTCGGGATGCCGGCCCCGATGGCCGAGGAATATGCGCCGGTGCCGTCCGGCGGACAGCCCGCCGGGCCACCGCCGGACAGTGGCGGTGATGAACTGGCCGCGGCCCCTGAACCCCCTGAAGAGGGGTCCGAAGGCGCTGAGGAGGCTACAGGGGGCAACAGCGCCACCGGCCCAATCTCGGACGACTACTCGCCCGAGGCTGATCTTGAGAACACCACAGAGTCTGCCTCTCCCGATACTGGAGATTCGACTCCTCAAGACGACGAAACCTCTCCAACGATCGTGGTTCCAGCCTCCCCCGAACCCGGCGGCGAACCCGAGCAGGAGTACGCCGGTGTTCCCGAAGGTGTTCTCGAAGGTTCTGAGGCCGAGCCCGAGACATCGGAACCTGAGTCTACCGAACCCGAGAGTCCCGAGACAGAGAACGTCGGGAGTCCGCCGGAGCAAGCCTCTAGCGAACCCTCCTCGGAGCCTTCCCCGGCCCAGGGAACCTCTCCTGGCTCCGAGGAACAGGAACCAGGAGACCCTTCGGATCCCTTCGCGGTAGTCCCTTACGACCCCAGTACCGAAGAGAGCCAGGAGGAAGAAAGCCAGGAAGGCCCGGATCAGTCATCAGAGCCTTCCGAGGAGGTTCCGGCTGAGCCTGCGCCCGGGACTTCGGGCGAGCCTTCGTCTGAAGAGAAAGACTCCGCTGTCCCCGAGCCGAGCCAGCAGCAGGCGTTGCCAGAGCAAGCGGCGGCCACTCCGACGCCCGCCGAAGAACAACCTACCGAAGGGGAGTCTTCGGAAGAGGAGCCTTCGGAAGAACCGGCCGTGCAGCCAGAGGCCAGCCCCAATGAAGAACCGGACGCTGGTGAAGATACCGAAGATATGAGGTCCGACGAGGAACTCCCCGAGGGGGTCCAGGTCGAATCCAGCGACGAATCCGGTGTGCAGAAAGTTTCCGTAGTCGTACGCCAAGAATCCGAGGCAACCGACACCCCGGCCGGGAACTGGCCTGACCCGCAAGACGATCCCGAATCATCTGAAGAAGCCCTTGAAGAGGAGTCAGCCCCGTCGGAGCCCTCGGCTTCCGAACAGCCGTCTCCGGCACCGCAGGAGGATCAGGATCATCCCTCTAACCGCCGCGGCGAAAGCAACAATCCGGAAACTGAAAGAGAGCCGGAGCCTGGTACCTCCGGGCGACCCGGCTCACGAGATCCCAATGAGTCCGGCCCCGCCCCAGCGCCCAGCCCTGAAAATGGTAATGACCCTGCGACGTATCAGAACGACCACAACGCGGGGGGTAGTTCTCCGGCTCCGCAGTCGAAGACCGGCGATGAACAGGAGTCCCCTTCCCCGGGGAATCAGAACGGCCCCAAACCGACCCCGGAGCCGACTTCGCAACCGGAGGCCGGAGGCGAAGCGAGCCCCCAGACTACTTCCAACGGTTCGGGACGTCAGGGTAGTCAGCAGGATGAACAGCAGAAGCCCTCCGAGCAGAAGCCCTCCTCATCGACTCCGGAACCGACCCCGGCCCCAAAAGACCAAGCGCCCCGGCAAAACACTGAAGGGACCGGGCGGAAAGCGCAGGGCGACGAGGCCCAAAACCCCAGCCGGGGCCAGAATGAGGTCCAGGGCAAACAACAGAGCCCGCAGCCGCAACAGCAGCGGGCTTCCCAGCCAGCCCGCGAGCCGCGTCAAAGCACCGAACCCACAGGGGCTTCCCCGGGCGGTCAAAAGAACGTTACTGCCGCGCAAGGACCGACTCAAACGTCGGACGCCGTCCAGATCAGCTTCGAGACTGCGGCGGAAACGCAACCGCAGGCCGAGCAGCAATCTGAGCCACAGGCCGAGCAAGCCCCGGCTCAGAACGCCCAGCCTACGACCGAGACCACAAATGTGCAACGGGGCAACCAGGCCGCGCTTCAGAACCAGCCGGCGGCTACTTCAGGGCCGGTTGTCCCCGAGATCTCACCCGAGAACGCACCGGCCGTAGAAACCTCTGCTGAGCCGACCGGTTGGATTGAACAAAACCCGGCCGCAGTAGCCCGGCAAGCTGCCCGTCAGGAGCGCCGCGCCACGCGGCAAGCGGTTAGCCAGGAGCGACAGGCGCAACGCATCGCGGCCCGACAGGCCGCCAACCGAGCCCAACCGGTTGATACGGCCACGGAAAGTTATGCCGAGCCCGCCGTAGAACAGGGGTGGGGTCAAACAGCCCAGCAAGCTACCGACATTGTCCAGGACCAGGGGATAGCCGATACCGGTGTTTCTGTTCAGGACTACGCTGCGCAAGACGCCGGCACGCCGGTTTCTGAAGTGCCAGTCGGGGTTGAGGAGATCGACTCCTACGTCCAGGAGGCTGTCGGAAACGCCTCTGAAGCAGTAACCCCGGTGGAAAACAGCACTGATCCTTACGCCGATTCCTACGTCGAACCCTCCACTGAACTCTCTGCGGAGCCCGCAACCAGTACCTACGAGGCACCAGCGGTACAAGAGACCGCCGGGTACGTGGGGGAGGCCGTCCAGGAAAGTTACGGCCAGGAGACCGTAGATCCTTACGTCAAGAACGTCGCCGCCGAAGTTGCGCCCGAGATGGACCCGGCAACCTACGGCGCGGGAGTTGACCCTGCCTCCTACGACGCCCCGGCCGCTACTGCTCAAACCTATGAGGATCCAGCACCCGCCGACACTTATACAGAGACCTATGCCGAGCCTGTCGCCCAGGTCCCCGCCCAGGAGCTCGAACCGGTTCAGCAGGTCTCGACTCAGGAGCTGGAGCCGGTCCCCCAAGTAGACAACGTAATTTCTAGCGAGCCGGCTGCCGCCCAGCCTACTGAGTCCCCGACGAGCGTAGATTCCGGCACGGTCTCCCAGGCCACGGAGCAGCCGGCACAACAGCAGGTTGCTTCGACCGTTGACGCCACGATCCAACAGACGATGGGCGCCGGGGGTCAAGAGTGAACCCGCAAACCTCTATAGAGCCGCAGTCCAACTTACCGCAAAGGAGCCGTATGTACCCTCAGCCACCACCCACACCTCCGGGTCTCTCTCGCCCAGCGCTCTACCGGGGTGGCGTCCGCGCCTGGAGCATTAGGATTTTGGCCGTCTTTGCAGCCCTGCTGTTCCTGCCCTTCCCGGTTATGCCCGCACAAGCTCAGGAGACACCACAGACGCCGGGTGTGGAGGTCGGGGACGGCACGGTCCGCATAGGCGACGACGTCTTCGCCGGCGACGGCTGCGCCCATGCCGGTGATGTGACAGCCGGCGACTGTGGTGAAGGCTCTGAGAGCCAAGAGCAGGATAAGACGGGCGAGAAGAAGGCCGAGCAGGAAGAAGCCGAAACCGAAGAGGAACAGCCCTCGGAGGACAACCCCGGCGGAACCACTGTCCAGGAAGAATCAACCACTCCCGAGACCACCGGTGGCGGGACTACCGTCGAACAGACGGGAGGAGCCGAGAGTAACAGCGGCAGCACCACTCGAGCAGGCACCACAGCGGGAGAAGACATAGAGGCGTGCCCAACGGCTCCTCCCGACGACGCCACACAAGCGAGCGTTGCGCGGGCCGTGGACGGGGATACCGTCGGGCTAAAGGAGGCCGTAGACGGCTACGACAGGGTCCGGCTTATCGGCGTGGACACCCCGGAGATGGAGGGAGAGGATGGTAGCCCGGAGCCGGGGGCGGAGGAAGCGTCGAAGTTCACGGCGGATTCTCTTGAGGGCGAAGAGGTGGTGCTCGAAACCGGTGAAGAAGTAGAAGACGATTACGGCCGCCTTCTGGCTTACGTCTGGATCGTGCCCGAGACCGGGGAGCCGGAACTCTTTAACCGCACCCTCGTCGCTGACGGGTACGCCGAGACGATGACCGTCGAACCTAACGATGCCTACGCCGAGTGCTTTGAAGCCCAAGCTGAAGAAGGCGCGTCGGGGCCTGAGACGGCCCAACAGGAAGATGAGGAAAGCAACGCGGGCTTGTTGGGCCGCCTCCGGGACCTGCTTTCTTCGGAGGCCTCTCAAGGCGGGGAAGATACGGCTGGGCCCGCGATTTCTGAAGACCAGTACCAACAGAACGGTTCGACCGGCGGCCCGGGCTCTACGGATCTCGAAGAGGCCGAAGCGGTAGGGC
>JBARZO010000407.1:0-3515 GCA_049650165.1 Rubrobacteraceae bacterium | reverse complement strand
CCCCTGGGAACACCGGAACCGGCTTTGGCGGATGGTGCGACGGCTGCCTGCAGCAACCGCTCGCCGAGTTCGGAGGCGACGGGTCGGCGTTCGGGGTCTCTCTCCAGGCAACCCAGGATCAAGGCTTCCAGGCGCGGACTGATCTGGGCTCCCCGGGCCCGGGGCGGCTCGGGTTTCGTGTTGATCTGCTGGCTGATGATCTCGATCGGGGTTCCCTTGAACGGCGGGCCGCCGGTCGCCGCCTCGTAGAGCGTGATGCCGAGCGAGAACACGTCGCTCTTGGCCGTGACCGTTTCGCCCTGCAACTGCTCCGGCGAAGAGTAGAGCGCCGTGCCGAGGTACACGCCCGTCTGCGTGGCCTGCGTCGAGTCGAGGGCGCGGGCGATACCGAAGTCCGTAACTTTGGGACGCCCGTATTCATCAAGGAGCACATTCTGGGGCTTGATGTCTCGATGCACGATGCCCTGATCGTGGGCGTGGGCGAGGCCGGAAGCGACGTCGGCCCCTAGCCGGGACAACTCCTTCTCCGGGAGCGGCCCCTTCTCTTTCACGAGCTCTTTGAGATCCCCGCCGGGAACGTGCTCCATCACGATGTACGAAGCGTTCTTGCCTTCGAGTTCATCTTCCCCGGCGTCGTAGACCTGCACGATGTTGGGGTGAGAGAGCTTTGCGGCGGTGCGGCCTTCCCTCCGGAAGCGGGCCCCTATATCCGACTCCATGAACTCGGGCTTCAGGACTTTCACCGCCACGGGACGGTCTAGGACTTCGTCGGCGCCGAGGTAGACGTTGGACATGCCGCCCGACCCGATTTTCTGCCCCAGAAGGAACCTGTTGCCCAGGCGCCGGCTCAAAACCCTACTCCAGAGAAGGACTCCGGGACTAGATGACCTCGCGTCCCATGGCGGTGGCGAAGGGCTGCAAGGTGTCTCTCATGCCCATCAACGCCTCGATTGGAAGCGCCTGTTCCGCGTCGCACAATGCCTCCTGCGGCTCGTGGTGAGACTCGACGATCAAGCCGTCCGCCTCGGCGGCCACGCTCGCCTTGCTAAGAGGAATTACCAGATCCCGCCGTCCGGCGGCGTGGGATGGGTCGACGATAACGGGCAAATCGGTCAGCCGCTTGGCGACGATTACCGCCGAGAGGTCCAGCGTAAACCGCGTGGCCGTCTCGAAGGTGCGGATGCCCCGCTCGCAGAGAACCACGTTGTCTCCGCCCTCGCTTGTAATGTACTCCGCCGCAAGCAACCACTCATCCACACTCGCCGCAAGGCCGCGCTTCAGAATCGCGCCGTGATCCGTCCCGGCGATGGCCGCCCCGATGCGCTTGAGCAGCGAGAAGTTCTGCATGTTGCGCGCCCCGATCTGTATGACCTGGGCGTGCTCCATAACGGCCTCGATGTCGTAGGGATCCATAACCTCCGTGACGACCTTTAGGCCCAAGTCATTACTGACCTCGGAGAGGATCTCCAACCCTTCTTGGCCGAGGCCCTGGAATGAATAGGGAGAGGTTCGGGGTTTGAAGGCTCCGCCGCGGACGTATTCGAAGCCCGCTTCCTTCACGGCGCGGGCCGAGGCTTCGAACTGCTCGTAGCTCTCGACCGTGCAAGGTCCGGCGACTACCCGGAAAGTGCCGGGCTGAATCATGCCGTTGGTGGTTTTAACGTCGGTTTTGACCTGCGCCGAAATGTCCATCGCTAACTGTAAAACTCCCCGCGTTGAATTTCGAGATCCCGGATGCGGTGCAATATTAGCTCGAAGATCTCTCGCATCGAGGTATCGTAGATCGGGCCGTCGTTGTACTCCATGGCCCGCTGGAGGATCTCCTCCTCCCGCCTGGGGTCGAAGAGCGGAACACCTGCCTCGGCCTTCATAGCGACGATCTCCTGCACGATGCTCGCCCGCTCGTTCAGCGCCCGAACGAGGTCCTGGTCCACCTCGTTCACCCGCTCCCTGAGCGTCTGCATTTTCTCCTGAATCTCAGCGTTTTCCATAAGGTCTGGAATTGTATCAGCTAAGCTATAAACGGTCATCATGTGCCGATCCCCGGCAGACTTGGCAAGAAAAAGAAGCTGTACGTTGAAACTTACCCTGCGGATAACTAGTCTATCGGTAAGTCTGCAGTCCAGAGAGGCTAGAAGGAGAATCATTGAAGTTCAGGCCGGAACTTGACCCGCTGAGACCATACGTTCCACCGAAGTCCTGGCGGATGTCGGCGGAGGGCAGAGATGGGAACAGCTACGCAAAGCTGACCTCCAACGAGCTCGCATTCGGTCCGCTCCCGGAAGCAGAGGCGGCCTTGACCGAAATGCTGCCCCGCGCCAACCGCTATCCGGATAGTCACGTGACCCGTCTCCGGCAAGCTATAGCTGACGCGAACATCGGCAGTGGGCCGCGCAACGTCCTGGTCGGCAACGGATCGAGCGAGGTTTTGATGAATGTGCTCCAGTTGCTGCCGGGTGGCGGCGAAGTCATTTTCCCCTGGCCGTCGTTCAGCCTCTATCCGATGCTCTGCACCGTTTTGGGAATGACGGCGCGGCAGGTGCCGCTGACGGAGCGGAGTGAGATCCCCCTGGAAGCACTACTCTCGGCAGTCGGACCGGACACGAGAGCCATGATCCTTTGTAACCCGAACAACCCGAGCGGCACTTACCTGAGCCTGGACCGGGTCCGTGGACTGGCCGGAGAGTTGCCCGAGAAAGTACTCCTGATCCTCGACGAAGCCTACGTGGAATTCGTCGACGACCCCGCCTACAAAGATTCCCACACGCTGGCACTCGAAAGCGACAATATCATCGTGGCCCGAACGTTTTCGAAAGCTCACGGGTTGGCGGGCCTGAGAGTCGGGTACGGAATCGCATCGGAGAGGATCGCCGACTACGCTGAAAGAGTCCGTTTCCCGGTCTCCGTGAACCTGGCCGCCCAAGTAGCCGCAACGGCCTCGATGCTCGCCCAGGACAAAGTCCGGTCCCGGGCAGAGTTCGTAATGCGCGAACGGCATCGGCTGCAAGAAGCTTTTCAGGCCGCGAACCTGGATTTCATCCCTTCACAGGGGAACTTCATAATGGTCGCTTTCGAGGCGGAAGATTTCGAGAAGACCGGGGTGCTGGTTCGCGAAGGCGAGGCGCTCGGGTATCCTGGCTGGAGCCGGGTTACGGTCGGCAACACGGAGGAGAACGACCGGGTGATCGGGGCCATCTCTTGAGTCGCTCGCTCGGGATAATCGGGGTTGGGCTGATCGGGGGCTCTATCGGTCTCGCCGCCCGAAACGCTGGCTGGGAAGTCATCGGGGTAGACTCTCCCGACGTGCTAGAAGAGGCAACCAGTCTCGGCGCCATAGACCGTCCCTCGACCCTCAAAGAAGCGCGAGGGGCGGACATTCTGGTTCTCGCCACCCCGATCTCGAAGGTGCGAGACTTACTCTCTCAACTTCCGCCAACTGAAGCCCTCGTCACCGACGCCGCCAGCACCAAGAACGCCTTAGTCGAGGAAGCCGGGCGTCAAGACCTCCGTTTCGT
>JBARZO010000406.1:0-4331 GCA_049650165.1 Rubrobacteraceae bacterium | reverse complement strand
CTCTTCGACTCATCAGGGACCGATAGTCTCGCCCGACGCGCGCCGTTGGCTGAACGCCTGCGACCTTCTACCCTGGATGAAGTCGTCGGCCAGCCGCACCTCACAGGCGAGGGTGGACCGCTGCGGGTTGTGGCGGAGCGGGGACGGGTAGGTTCTCTAGTTTTCTGGGGACCGCCCGGGACCGGAAAGACGACCCTGGCCCGCGTGCTCGCCGGGACTGTGGACGAAGAATTCGTGCCACTGAGCGCCGTGACGAGCGGCGTGAAAGACTTGCGCGAAGCCCTGGACGGCGCCCGCGAACGGCTCAAGTACGAAGACCGGGGGACGCTACTCTTCGTGGACGAAGTCCATCGCTTCAACAAAGTGCAGCAGGACGCTTTGCTACCCGCCCTCGAAGAAGGACTGGTGGATTTCATCGGGGCGACGACGGAGAATCCCTCGTTCGAGGTCACCGCGCCGCTGCTCTCTCGCTCCCGCGTTTTGCGGCTCCGCCAGCTCTCGGAAGAGGGGTTGGAAGCCCTGCTGAAACGTGGCCTGGAGGATCTGGGCGCGGGAATTTCCGAGGAGGCCTGCGAATACTTGTTGAGTATCTCCGGCGGGGACGGGCGGCGGCTCCTCAACGCGCTGGAACTTTCTTCCGCCGGAACTGAGGAAGTCCAGGTCGAAGACGTCGAGCGGGCGGTTGGGAACCGGGCGCTGCGTTATGGTCGGGAAGAGCATTACGACGTTATCAGCGCGTTCATCAAGAGTGTTCGCGGCGGCGACCCGGACGCGGCGCTCCATTATCTGGCCCGGATGCTGGAGGCGGGGGAGGACCCGGTGTTCGTGGCCCGGCGGCTCGTGATCCTGGCCTCCGAAGACGTCGGCAACGCCGACCCGCACGGCCTGCCGCTCGCCATCGCCGCCGCGGAAGCCGTCCAGATGATAGGCATGCCCGAGGGCCGCATACCGCTCGCCCAGGCCACCACGTACCTCGCCTCGGCCCCCAAGTCCAACGCCGCCTACGCCGCCATCGGCAGCGCCCTGGAAGACGTGCGCAACAGGAATACGCCCGAAGTCCCAATGCGCCTCCGCAACGCCCCGACGGTCCTGATGAAAGATGAAGGCTACGGTGCAGCTTACCGATACGCCCACGACGACGAGCCCGAGGGCATGAACGACCACTATTTGCCGAAAGAATTACGGGAACGCCGCTACTACGAGCCGAAAGAGAGCGGCGCGGAGGCGGAGGTCAAAGAGCGGTTAAACGGGTGGCATCGGAAAAGAGAGGAGCGCGAAAAGGATCGGGAGTAAAGTGTGGCCGTCAGGGATCAATCGAGGCCTCGCACCGTGCGGCTCGCTGCGCCGGTGAGCACGGCGAGCAGTATCAGGGCTCCGGCGGACACGAACAGCGTTTCTATGCCGGCTTCGGTCAACACGCCGGCCATAGCGTAGGAGAAAGGTTCGAGGGCTATCGTGGCGAGTACGACGAGGCTCATTACCCGACCCCGAAAGCGCTCCTCGGCCCGATCCTGGACCCAGGCGACCAGTGCGACGCCGAAATAACCGGTCGCCGAGCCCATCGCCGCGGCGACCGCTGAAGCAATCGGCAAGTTTGGTACGAAACCCATAGCCGCCAGGGCGCACCCGAAGAGTGCGAATAGGCCGAGGAACGTCAGGCCACGATATCGCCGGCGACCCAGAGAGCCCGCCCCGAGCACACCGAGCAAGGAGCCTCCGCCGAAGGCCGAAAGTAGCACCCCGAAAGCGCCGGCCCCGCCGAACCGCTCCTCCGCCAGCAGGGCGCCGCCGACGATCATGGGTCCGACCGCGGCGACGTTGATCGCCGCCAGCCCGAGTAACATGGCCCGTATGGGAGCGTCCCGCCAGGCGTACTTCATACCCTCGATAATTGAGGCCAGCGGGCCGGAGGCTTTGCCGGGTTCTGCGACGTTTGGCGAATTCTCCCGGGCCGCCGCAGGCTCTTCTCCCGTTGCCCGGCCGCGCGTAAGCCGAACCGCACCGCGGAACACGACCGCCGCGACGAGAAACGCGAGCGCGTTTAGCCCGAAGGCCGCGCCCAGGCCGGCGGCCGCCACTACACCGGCGGCTAGTGCGGGACCCACCGTGCTGCTCATTTGCTCCGCGCCCTGTACCAGAGCATTCGCGGCCTCTAGCTTATCCTTCTCGACAAAAGCCGGCACGACCGATAGCGAGGCCGGGTAGTGGAGCGCGTCGAGGACGCCGAGGGCTCCCGCAAGGGCGTACAAGTGCCACAGTTGGGTCGTCTCCAGTAAGACGAGGCCACAGAACGTCGCGACGAGCATGGCCCGACCGGTGTTCGAGACGACGAGGATGGACGCTGGTGGGAACCGGTCGCTCAACCAACCGCCTAGAGGCATGAGAACCGCCCCTGGCACGGCCGCGACCGCGAGCACCGCGCCGAGCTCGAAACCTGGGCCCGCGACACGCAGCGTCAGCAGGGTTAGCGCCACCAGGAAGAACTGGTCGGCCAGCAGTGAAGAACCCTGCCCGTAGAACAGCAGCCGGAAGGGACGCTGGACGAGCGGCTGCCAGAGCGGAAGTTTCTTGATTCGTCCGAGCATCTTTTCTATCTCTACTGGCCGAAGGTGCCGACGCCGGAGATGAGGGTGGTGGCGACGAGCTCTGGCGCATCGAGGGCGGCGATGCGGCCGTCCCGGACGCCCTCCCAAGCGGCAAAGACGAGCGCCCCGATGGTGTCCACGATCCAGGCTACAGGAACCTCCGCCCTGAAAGCTCCTTCGTGCTTTCCCCGTTCGGCCAGTCCTTGTAGCGGCTTCACCAGCCTCTCTTCGGCGGCTAAATACTCGGGGTCCGAGTACAATTGCGCTTCATCGAGCAGGAAGTGGAAGCGGTGGCCCACCGGCACCAGGGCCTCCGCCAGCCGTCGGACCGCATCTTCTACAGAGCCCTCCGCGAGCCGGGCTTTCTCTATAGCGGCTTCGGACTCGGCGACGGCCTGCAAGGCGATAGCGTGGATCAAGTCTTCCCGTCCAGGAAAGTAGCGATGAACCGTCGTCCGACCGACACCCGCCGCCGCGGAGATCTCCTGCATCGAAGCCCCCCGGTTTACCACGAGAACCCCCGCAGCCGCCTCCAGAATTCCACGCCGCACCCGCCCCGCTTTGGACAACGGCGAAGGGTTCGGGCCGGATACCTCAGAGCGTACCGGTACTTTGTTTTTACTGCTGCTTGAGCGCATTTATTACCTCCATACTCGATCTTTCTGCGGATTGGAGCGCGCCTTCCATGTAACTCCGCCACTCGGTCGCCGTCTCCGTCCCGGCGAAGTGAACGGGTCCACAGGGCGGGCTCAGGATGTGCTCCTGGTCCGTCCAGCCGCCGATCGTCCGGCGCGAGGCGTAACCCCCGAGCGACCACCGTTCCGACGTCCAGTCCATCGAGAAGAAAGCACCGGATCGTGCTGGAGGATCTCCGAGCACGCGCCGAACGTGAGACAAAACGGCGGCTCTGCGGGTTTCATGGTCCATTCGGCCCAAGATCGCAGCGTGGGGTCCGGTAGCCAGGGCGACGAGAATTCCGGGCTGTCCAACGCTATTGGAGGTGTCTACGAGAAAGTTGACCGGCACGTTGGGAGTTTCGGCGGTACCGCTAAGCCCCGCGTCACGCCACCACGCATGATCGTACACAACGACGTTTTTGACCACCCGGCCCAGGACCAGGTCTTTTCGCCTTGTTTGCCGGCGGCAGGCAATATCGTCACCGAACGATATTTGCCCGATCAACTGCGGCGGCAAGGCCAGGATGACACGATGACCGTAGAAAACATCTTGATCGGTGATCGCCTCGACCAACCGACCATCGTGCCGGATCTCGTGTACGGGCGTGAGGAGGTGTAAGCGGTCGCCGAGTTCTTCGGCCATACGCTCGGCGATAGTTTGCGCCCCTTCTTCGAAAAACTCCTGGTCCGCAGTTTCCAGCTGTCCCAGGCCACCCAACGTCGCAACTTGTTGCGATACCTCGAAAGGAGAAAAGTCGTCTGGACTGGCACACATCCCGGACTCTACTATGTAGTGCCAGTACGATCGCGCCTCCTCAGAGAAAGCGTTGTTCTTCAGCCACTCGGCGAATGACACATGGTCCAGCCGCTCTGCCCGCGGGTGAAGCCACGGTTCGCTCGTGGAGATCTTGCTTGCCGCGCGACCGATCCTCCAACCAAGCTGTGCGGCGTCTTGCTTGCCCACCCAAGACAGTGGAGGCGTTCTACCCGACACCCGGCGGAGGCGTCCATCTACCTCAACTACCGCGTCGCCCCGCGCGTGTGTCTCAATCGTCACGAAGCCATACTC
>JBARZO010000405.1:0-5189 GCA_049650165.1 Rubrobacteraceae bacterium | reverse complement strand
ATCTTCGAGATAACGCCCTTGTTGCCGTGGCGTCCGGCGAGCTTGTCGCCCTCGGAGATCTTGCGCTTCTTCGCCACGAAGACCCGAACTTGCTCGTTCACGCCCGGCTGCAACTCGTCGCCGTCGTCCCGCGAGAAGCGCTTGACGTCTATAACGACGCCACCCTCACCGTGAGGAACCTTGAGGGAAGAATCCTTCACCTCCCGCGCCTTCTCGCCGAAGATCGCCCGTAGGAGCTTCTCTTCCGGCGTCGGCTCGGACTCGCCCTTGGGCGTTACCTTACCGACGAGCACGTCGCCCGAGTTGACCTCCGCCCCGATACGGATAATTCCGTCGGAGTCGAGGTTCATTAGCACGTCGTCCGAAGCGTTGGGAATATCGCGGGTGATCTCCTCTGGGCCCAGCTTGGTGTCGCGGGCTTGTACCTCATACTCTTCGATGTGAATGGAAGAAAGCACGTCGTCCTTGACGATCCGCTCGCTTATGATGATCGCATCCTCGAAGTTGTAGCCTTCCCACGGCATGAAAGCCACGAGCATGTTTTTACCGAGCGCCAACTCACCCTGATCGGTGGAAGAACCGTCGGCCAAAATCGTACCGGCCTCGACTTTCTCGCCCTCCGAAACCAACGGTCGCTGATTGACGCAGGTTCCCTGGTTGGAACGCTCGAACTTCCTGAGCCGATACCGGTCGGTCTCGCCATCCTCGCGCCGGACCGACATCGCGTCGGACATAACTCGTTCCACTGTACCGGCACTACGAGACAATATGACGTCACCTGTGTCGGCCGCCGCCCGGAACTCCATACCGGTACCCACGTATGGGGCCTGGCTGCGGAGTAGCGGCACGGCCTGCCGCTGCATGTTCGCGCCCATCAGGGCCCGGTTGGCATCGTCGTGCTCCAGGAACGGTATCAAGGCCGTACCGACCGAGACGGTCTGCAGCGGCGCAACGTCCATGTAATCCACTTCGGAGGGCGGGACGGTAGAAACGTCGCCGCCCCGCATGCGGGCCAGGATCTGGTCCGAGGTGATCTCACCGGTCTTGGGATCTATGGGCGTGTTTGCCTGGGCGATGATGAGCTCTTCCTCTTCATCGGCGGAGAGGTACTCGATCTCTTCCGTGAGCTTCCCGTCAACAACCTTGCGATAAGGCGTCTGTACGAAGCCATATTTATCAACCGTTGCAAAAGTGGAGAGCTGCCCGATAAGCCCGATGTTCGGACCCTCCGGCGTCTCGATCGGGCACATCCGACCGTAGTGCGTCGGATGCACGTCGCGAACCTCTATAGGAGCCCGCTCGCGGCTCAAACCGCCTGCACCCATCGCGCTCAAGCGCCGCCGGTGCGAAAGCCCGGAGAGCGTGTTCGTCTGATCCATGAACTGCGAAAGCTGCGAAGAACCGAAGAACTCTTTTATGGCGCTCGCAACCGGCTTGGTGTTGACCACGCTCTGCGGCGTGATCGTGTCCGTATCCTGGGTGGTCATCCGCTCGCGCACGACCCGCTCCATGCGGTACATCCCGATCCGGAACGCCTCCTGCACCAACTCGCCAACGGTCCGCAACCGCCGGTTTCCGAAGTGTTCGTACTCGTCCAGACGATGCCGGATGCGTTCGTAGTTGACCCGACCGAACTCTTCCTCTTCGTCAGCCACCTGCTCGGAGATACTCAGCAGCCGCTTGAGCAGCCCCTCTATATCCTCGATGGTGAGCGTGTGCGTCTCCATCGGCACGTCAACCTTGAGCTTCTTGTTGACCTTGTAGCGGCCGACCTCCGAGAGATCGTAGCGCTTGGGATCGAAGAACAGCCCATCAACGAGGTTCTGCGCGTTGTCTATGTTCACCGGCTCGCCGGGGCGCTGACGCCGGAAGACCTCCAGCAGAGCCTCCTCGCGCGAGGGCGTGTCGTCGCGTTCCAGCGTGTTGCGAATTAGCCACGAATCCTCGAAGCGGGAGAGGATCTCCTCCGGCCCGCCCATGTCCAGCGCCTTCAAGAGCACCGTAACCGGCAGCTTCCGCTTCCGGTCGATTCGGACGGAAACGTAACCCTTGCTCTCGACCTCGAACTCCAGCCAAGAACCGCGACTCGGCATCAAGCTCGCCGTCAAGACCTGCTTGGTCTGATCCTTCGGCTCCATGACGTAGGCTCCCGGCGACCGCACGAGCTGGGTAACCACTACCCGCTCGGTCCCGTTGATAACGAACGTCCCCGAATCAGTCATGAGCGGGAAATCGCCCATAAAGACTTCCTGCTCCCGCAGTTCGCCAGTCTCCTTGATAATAAAACGGACTTTCACGAACAACGGCGCAGAGTACGTCTTATCCTTGGACATGCACTCGTCCACCGAAACCGGCGGATCTTCGAAATGAGCATCCCCGAACTCCACGGCGTAGGAGCCCGTGTAATCCTCTATCGGGGAAATCTCCGTTAAAGTCTTTCTTATTCCCTCATCCAGAAATTTCTGGAAAGAGACACGCTGGATCTCGACGAGATTGGGTATCTGAAAATCTGCGGTCTGGGTCCGGGCATAGGGGTGCCGTTCCCGGCGCACAACAGGGGTCACCAAATTAGCTCTCCTCCGCATGGATAGTTGAAAAATGGCTGAACACGCAAACGAGTATCTTACCCCGCTTACACAGGCAAGTCAAGGCGGATTCGAAGCGTTTTTAGAATTATAGACGCCGCTTAAGTGCTAGCCTCGGCGTACGCGGAGCAGTTTAGCACGGTTTGTGGCTATGGGCCACTCAGGCTGTCAACTCATCCGATTTCCGTTGTTCGCAAAATCCCGGGAGCCACCATCAAGATCATTGAAAGAGTACCCGGCGATACGCAAAAGCGGCGTCCCTGGTGGGAACGCCGCCTACGTCTAGCCTTGGCTGACTAGTTGAAGTGCTGAAAGCTGTCGAGCCTACTTGACCTCGACGCTGCCGCCAGCCTCTTCCAGCTTGGCCTTGAGAGCCTCGGCATCCTCTTTGGAGAGTGCCTCCTGCACCGGGTTCGGGGCGTCGTCCACGAGAGCCTTCGCCTCTTTAAGACCTAGACCGGTGGCGGCACGAACCTCTTTGATGACCTGGATCTTCTTCTCACCTGGTCCCGTGAGAATAACGTCGAACTCGGTCTGCTCTTCTTCAGCCGGGGCATCCACCGGGCCCGCAGCCGGACCCGCCGCAGCGACGGCCGTCGCCGATACGCCGAAGCGCTCTTCGAGGGCGCTTACTAGCTCCGAAAGTTCCAGAACGGTCATGTTCTCGATGGTGTTCATCAACTCTTGCTGGTCTACTGCCATTTTAAAGTCCTCCTAGACTCTAGTTACTATTACTCCGCGCCTTGCTTCTGCTCGGCGATCTGGCCGAGCGCGACTACCAAACCTTGCACGGTGTTGTTGAGCACCGTCACAAAGCCCGTAAGCGGCGACGATATTCCGCCGACGACCTGGGCGATTAACTGCTCCCGGCTCGGCAACTTGCTCAGGGCCACCACGTCAGCTTCACCCAAGACACGACCACCTTCGAGGAGCCCGCCCTTGAGCGAGAACGCTTCGACCTGATCCGCGAACTCGGCCATCAGCTTGGCGCTTGCGACCGGGTCTTCGGAGAAGGCCAGGGCCGTCGGCCCCACCAGAAACTCCGAGAGTTCCTCGAATCCGGCGGCATCCGCCGCCCGGCGGGCCAGCGTGTTCTTTGCGACCACGAAGTCTACTTCCGCCTCGCGGCTCCGGGCACGCAGGTCGGTACTCTTTGCTACGTCCATTCCCTGGTAATCCACAAGCACTACCGAGCCGCTCTGCAGCTTCTCGGTGAGCTCTTCGATCACCTGCGCTTTCTCTTCCCGTCTCATCCAACTCCTCTACACGTTAAAAACCCCGGGGCCGTAGCAGCACCCGGGGTTAGGAAAGTCCCGATAACTCTACGACCTCGGACGGGAGCCTCTTTTGGCTATTAAGCCCCTTTCGGAGCCCCGACTATCTCTGGCCTCTATTCGATTGGCCCTATTCAGGCTTGGAGATACTACTCCTTCTCGATGGAAGGGTCAACCTTGATCGAGGGTCCCATCGTAGTGGAAACCGAAATGCTCTTGAAGTACCGGCCTTTTATCGCCGCCGGACGCACCCGCTGGAGCTCGTCGCGCAGGGAGTAGTAGTTCTCGATCAGGCTGTCCGCGTCGAAGGACTTCTTGCCCAGGATAGAGTGAATGATGCCATAGCGATCAACCCGGTACTCGATCTTGCCGCGCTTGATGTCTCCCACCGCGCTCGCAACGTCCATCGTAACCGTTCCGCTCTTCGGGTTCGGCATCAGGCCGCGCGGCCCGAGAACCTGCCCGAGCCTACCGACGACGCTCATCTGATCCGGGGTCGCCACCGCAACGTCAAAATCCATGAAGTTCTCGTCCCGAATGCGGGCCGCAAGGTCGTCACTCCCTACGACGTCCGCCCCGGCTTCTTCCGCCTCGCGGGCCTTATCGCCCTCGGCGAAGACCGCCACACGCTGCGTCTTGCCCGTGCCGTTCGGCAGCATCATCGTGCCACGAACCATCTGGTCCGCCTTACGCGGGTCCACGTTCAGGTTTACGTGAGCTTCGACGCTCTCGTCGAACTTCGCTCCTTCGAGCCCGCTTAAGAGCTCTATCGCCTCGCGAGGCGAGTAGAACCTCTCCGGGTCTATCTGTGCTTTCTGCTCTAAAAGTTTCCTACCCATTGACTGTGATCCCCATGCTCCGGGCCGTACCCTCGACGATCTTCGCCGCGCCGTCCAAATCGGCGGCGTTGAGGTCCGGCATTTTGGTTTGCGCTATCTCTTCTACCTGGGACCGGCTGACCGCGCCGACCTTCTCCCGGTTCGGCTCGCCGCTGCCCTTGTCCAGTCCGGCCGCCTGCTTCAGAAGGAACGCCGCCGGGGGCGTTTTCGTTATGAAGGTGAACGAGCGGTCCTCGAAGACCGTGATCTCGACCGGGATGATCTGCCCCATCTGGTCCCGTGTGGCGTCGTTGAACTGCCGCACGAACTCCCCGATGTTCACCTGCGCCTGGCCCAGCGCCGGACCAACCGGTGGAGCGGGATTAGCCTGTCCCCCCGTTACCTGTAATTTTAGTTTGCGCGCTACGCGGCGCCCGCGTCCTCTACCCCTCGAATAATTCCTCTCGGTTGTTTTAGAGATTGGCTACCTGGCTGAACGAAAGCTCTACGGG
>JBARZO010000404.1:0-2008 GCA_049650165.1 Rubrobacteraceae bacterium | reverse complement strand
ATCGTTGGTCGATGGGTTGCTGATGTAGGTGCTGTTGTCCGAGATATTGCCGGACTTGGCACGATGGGTGAATATCTCATCGAAGACAACCCCGCCCTGCGCCGAACCGCCTTGCCCATTCTGCCCTTGATCTCCCTGTTCGTTTGAAGATCCGCCGCCCAGGAGAGCCGGTAAGAGCACCGCGAAAACGAGCACGGCGCCTATAAGCGCGAGCCCCCCAAGTCCGGCTATCGGTATCCACAACGGCATCTTCCGGCTCTTGTCCTGGCTGGACTTGGAGCGTGGGGGCGGTGAAGCTTGTGTCGGCGAGCTGGCGGAGTCAGGGGTTGTTTGGGTAGCAGCCGCGGGAGTTTTTTCTTCGTAACCTGGCGGTGTTCCTGGAACCCAGGTGTTGCCGTTGTGGTAGCGCCACTCCCCGGTCTCGCGGGACTTGGCCCACCAGCGGCCCTCTTCGTCCAACACCATCAACTGCCGGTGTTGCGCGTCGAAATCCTCGTCGCTGAGGGTTCCGGCGTCGCGCTGCTGCTTGAGTTCGGCGTAGCGGCGATCGGCCTCTTCGAAATCTATCTCTTGCGCTTTGAAGTCCACTCTTGCTTCCTTTCTTCGAGCTTCTACATCAGTCCGGCAGGTCTTGCGGCCTACCCGGCCCCGGATCCAGCTCCCGGTGCGAGTCGGATGGGAGGGCGGTCGGCGGCGGATCATCCACCAGTTCCGGGAGTTTCCAAATCTTGATCTCCCCGTCGTAACCGCCGCTGGCGAGTAGCCGGCCATCGTGGCTGGGGGAAACGGAGCACACGCCTTCCGGATGTCCCGGCAGGATGTTGAGCGGCTCACCGGTCGTCAAGCTCCAGACCTTGATCTTCCCGTCGTAACCACCGCTGAAAAGGAATTTTCCGTCAGAGCTTACGGCGACGGAGAGCGCCGGCCCCGAATGCCCGGCGAGGGCATGGATCTGCCCGCCGGTTTCGAGGTCCCAGACCCTTAGCGCACCGTCCTCGCCACCGGTGGCTAAGAAGCGACCATCCGGGTCCACGGCCACGGACCTTACCCAATCCAGGTGCTCGAAGGTGTGGAGCGTTTCGCCGGTTTCAAGGTTCCATACCCTGGCCGTCTTGTCCGCGCCGCCGCTGATAAGAGTTTTGCCGTCGGGACTGAATACTACGGATAGGACCCAGTGAGAATGCCCGGGGAGGGTGCGGATAGGTTCGCCAGTCTCCAGGCTCCACAGCTTGATCTCCCCTTCCGCGCCACCGCCGGCGAGGACTTTGCTGTCGGGGCTGAAGGCCACGGAGAATACCCAGTCCTGGTGGTTGAGGGTCTGAAAAGGTTCCCCGTTTGGAAGTTTCCACGCCCGGATGGTCTTATCGAAGCCGCCGCTGGCGAGAAGGCTGACATCGGGGGCGAAGGCTACGGAGTTTACCCGGCCCAGGTTCCCGACGAGCGTACCGGCCGACTGTCCGGTGTCCACGTTCCATCCGCGAACCGCGTAGTCGGAGGCGCCGCTGGCGAGAAACAGCCCGTCGGGGCTGAACGCCACCGAGTTAACCTCACCCGAATGTCCGGTTAGAGTGTGGGCGAGGACGAAATCTTCTAGTCCCGAAGGCGTGAGGTACGGGTCCTGTCGATCTAGGAGCTCTTCTTTGGTGGCACCCATAACCCGGCTTTCGGTGGCGGAGATCCGATCTTGACTCAAACCCAATTCTCCAGCCAGCGCTGCGAGCCGCTCCGCCTCCAGACCGTGGAGTTTCTCGTCGGTCCAGAACACCTCTACCGCACGCTGATACTGCTCTACCAGGACTTCTTCCTTGGGCTTGCCCAAGACCTGGCGTTCTACGTCCGAGACCTGTTCCGCGCTCAGCTCCAGTTGTCTCGCGAAGGCGTTGAGCCGGTCTACTTCTACCTGGTTCAGTTTTTCGGGGTCCGTCTCCTCCACGGCGGCGCGGTACTGGTCTAGAGTCGTGTTGTCTTCAGGCTCGGGCGCTGGGGGTCTCTGGGCGCCAGTCGAGCC
>JBARZO010000403.1:0-8063 GCA_049650165.1 Rubrobacteraceae bacterium | reverse complement strand
GAACCAGTCGCACCAGAACGTGCGCTGGGGCAAGGCCGGCCGGAAGCGTCACCTCGGGATTCGTCCTACGGTGCGCGGTACCGTTATGAACCCGGTAGACCATCCGCACGGCGGTGGCGAGGGCAAGAGTACGCCGGGCCGGGCGCCGGTCACGCCGTGGGGTCAGATCACGCAGGGCTCACCCACGAGGAAGAAGCACAAGCGGTCCGACGCCATGATCGTGCGTCGCCGCCGGAAAGGAAGGAGGCGCTAGATGACGCGATCCTCTAAGAAAGATCCGTTCGTCGAGGAGAAGCTCATGGAGCGGGTTCTCGTCATGAACGAGAATAATGAGAAGCGGATGCTAAAGACCTGGAGCCGGGCTAGTGTGATCTACCCCGAGTTCGTAGGCCACACGATCGCCGTTCATGACGGACGCAAGCACGTCCCCGTCTTCTGCACGGAGAACATGGTCGGTCACAAGCTCGGCGAGTTCGCCCCGACCCGGACCTTCCGGACCCACCGGAAAGACGACCGGACCGCGAGGAGGGGCTAATGCGCGCCGTAGCCAAGTACGTTCGCATCGCCCCTCGTAAAGCGCGTCTCGTGGCGGATGAAATCCGTGGCAAAGGCTACGCCGATGCCGTGAGCGCGCTGCAGTTCACCAACAAGCGGGCCGCCGGCATTGTCGGGGACGTCGTAAACAGCGCCGCCTCGAACGCCGAAAACAACCACGACCTGGACGCTGAAGATTTGTTCGTCCGTGAGATTCGGGTCGACGACGGCCCGACGATCAAACGGTACCGGCCGCGGGCCATGGGCCGGGCGACCATGATCCGTAAGCGGACCAGCCACATCACCGTGGAGTTGGGCGCGTCCCCCGAAAGCCTGGCGGCGATGACCGCTGACATAGACACGCCCGGAGACGGGGAGGAAGAGGAGTAGTATGGGCCAGAAAGTACACCCGGAGGGCTTCCGCCTCGGCGTAAAGCGTAAGGGCGAGAAGGTTGACTTCAAGAGCAGTTGGTATTCCGAGAGGGATTACGCCGAATTGCTCGGCGAAGACCTCAAGATTCGGGACCACATCGAGAAGAAGCTGACCCGGGCCGGCATAGCGAACATCGAGATTCGCAAGGCCGCCGAGCAGGGCGAAGTGGTAGTGGACATTCACACCGCCCGTCCCGGAATCGTTATCGGCAAGGGTGGCAGCGAGGTCGATGCGTTGCGGGGTGAGTTGGAGCGTCTGACCGGTAAGAAGGTGCAGGTCAACGTGCGCGAGGTATCGCGGCCGGAGTTGAATGCCGCGCTGGTGGCTGAGTCCATCGCCGAGCAACTCGAAGGCCGGGCCGCGTTCCGCCGGACCATGCGGCGGGCGATGACCAGCGCCATGCGGAGCGGGGCCGAGGGCTGCCGTATCCGTTGTGGCGGCAGGCTCGGTGGTATCGAGATGAGCCGGGAAGAGACGATCTCCGAGGGTCGGGTTCCGTTGCATACGTTGGACGCGAACATAGATTATGGATTCCGGGAGGCCAAGACTCAGATGGGCCAGATCGGGGTGAAGGTCTGGATCAACCACGGTATTCAGACTGACGATGACGTGGAGGGCAGGATTTAAGATGCTCGTACCAAAGAAACTCAAGTACCGTAAGCCCCATCGGGGCCGGATGCGGGGCAAGGCGAAGGGCGGCACCGAGGTTCATTTCGGTGAATACGGCTTGCAGGCGTTGGAGCCGGCCTGGATCACCAACCGCCAAATAGAGGCGGCCCGTATCGCGATGACCAGGAAGATCAAGCGCGGAGGGAAGGTCTGGATCAACATCTTCCCGCACAAGCCCGTGACCAAGAAGGCCGCCGAAACCCGGATGGGTAAAGGCAAGGGTTCCCCAGAAGATTACGTGGCCGTAGTAAAGCCGGGCCGTGTGATGTTCGAGATGAGCGGCGTGAGCGAGGAGTTGGCGCGTGAGGCCATGCGGCTCGCCGCCCAGAAGCTCCCCATCCAGACGCGCTTTATGATCCGGGGAGGTGTTCAGTAGTGAAGGTAGCAGAGGTTCGCGAGCTGGACGTAGAGGAGTTGGAGAAACGTCTCGCCGACACGCGGCGGGAACTCTTCAACCTGCGTTTCCAGCACGCCACCGGACAGTTGGAAAATACAGGACAGCTAAAAGAGGTGCGGAAGAACATCGCCCGCATCATGACCGTCCTGAACCAGAAACAGCAGGAGAGGTAAATGGCGGAGGATAGAACAGACCAGGGGCTCCCGGAAGAGCAGCCCCCCGAGGAACCAACGGAGTCGACGGAGCCGACCGAAGGGGAAGAACTCCCGGAGGAAGTCGTCCTCGAAGCGGAGGTTGCCGAAGAGCCGGTAGCGAGTCAATCGACGAGGATGGATCTCGACGAGGGCCGGGTGCAGACTGATGCCACCCGTGGCACGCGCAAGGAGCGGGTCGGGATGGTCGTCTCGGATGCGCCGGAGAAGACGGTGACCGTTTCGGTCGAGACCCTGGTGCGGCACCCGAAGTACAAAAAGCGCGTCCGGCGCTCCAAGCGGTTCCTGGTACACGATGAGCAGAACGAGGCTAACGTGGGCGACACCGTGCGGATCATAGAAACCCGCCCGATCTCGCGTCGCAAGCGGTGGCGCCTGGCGAACGTCATATCGAGGGCAGAGTAGTGATACAGCAGGAATCGAAACTAAGGGTAGCGGACAACTCCGGCGCCCGGAGCCTGCTGACTATTCGGGTTCTGGGTGGCAGCAAGCGGCGGAGCGCCGGTGTCGGAGACGTAATTGTAGCGACCGTAAAAGAGGCGACGCCGGGCGGCGCGGTTCGCAAGGGCGAGGTCGTTCGGGCTGTCGTCGTGCGGACGGCGAAGGAAACCCGCCGGGACGACGGTTCGTATATACGGTTTGGCGAGAACGCCAGCGTAATTATAAACCCGGATGGTGCGCCGCGCGGGACACGGATTTTCGGCCCGGTTGCCCGGGAGCTTCGGGACAAGGGTTACACGAGGATCATATCGCTCGCTCCGGAGGTGTTGTAGAGATGGGCTTGAAGGTAAAACGCGGGGACACCGTGCAGGTGATTTCCGGCAAGGAGAAGGGCAAGCGCGGCGAGGTCGAGCGCGTAATCCCGAAAGAGAATCGGGTCGTCGTTGGTGGCATAAATATCCGTACCAAGCACGCCCGACCGAGCCAGAACAATCAGCAGGGACTCTATACTTTCGAGGCTCCTTTGCACATATCGAACGTCATGGTAGTGGACCCGAGTTCCGGCGAGCCGACCCGGGTGGGGCATCGTTTCACGGGTTCGGGAGAGAAGCTCCGGGTAAGCAAGAAGTCCGGGGAGGACATAGATGGCTAGATTAAAAGAACGGTATCGCGAGGAGATCGCCCCGGCGATCAAAGATCACTTCGAGATCGAGAACCCGATGCGGATACCAAAGGTCGATAAGGTCGTCGTGAACATGGGCGTCGGTGAGGCTGTCGTCAACAGCAAGGCTCTCGACGGCGCGATGGCGGACCTCGCCAAGATCACCGGCCAGAAGGCCCAGGTGCGGCGGTCTCGCAAGAGCATCGCGGGGTTCAAGATCCGTGAGGGAATGCCGATCGGCGCCAGGGTAACCCTGCGCGGCGAGCGGATGTGGGAGTTTCTGGATCGTCTGATCTCCATCGCCCTTCCTCGCGTTAGGGACTTCCGGGGCATCAGCCCTCGTTCCTTCGACGGACGCGGAAACTTCGCGCTCGGGTTGAAGGAGCAGCTAATCTTCCCGGAGATCTCCTACGACGAGATAGACGCGACGCGGGGTCTCGACGTCGTGATCGTGACCACGGCTGAGACGGACGACGAAGCTAGAGAGTTGCTCCGGCAGCTCGGGATGCCCTTCAGGCAGAACTAGGAGAAGTTCATGACCAGGAAAGCGCTGCTGGAGAAGCAGAAGAAAACGCAAAAATATTCGACGCGGCAGTACAACCGGTGCCAGAGGTGTGGCCGGGCGCACGGTTACTACAGGAAGTTCGGCCTTTGCCGGATCTGCCTGCGGGAGTTGGCGCACGAAGGTAAGATCCCCGGCGTGACGAAAGCGAGTTGGTAGGTAGAGTATGTCGGTAAATGATCCTATAGCGGATTTCCTAACCCGTATCCGCAACGCGGGAATGGCAAAGCACAAGACGGTCGAGATCCCCAACTCCCGGATGAAGGCCAACCTGGCCCGCATCCTAAGAGAAGAGGGTTACATTCAGGACTACTCCGAGAGCGGCTCCGGGGCCAAGGCGAAGCTCATCATAGAGCTGAAGTACGGTCCCGAAGGACAGCGGGCCATAACCGGCCTGCGGCGCATGAGCCGTCCCGGTCGACGGGTTTACCGCAAGCAGTCGGACATCCCACGGGTGCTCGACGGGCTCGGTGTGGCGATACTCTCGACCTCGCGGGGGATACTCACCGACCATACGGCCCGCAGGCAGGGCATTGGCGGCGAAGTCCTCTGCTTCGTCTACTAGGAGGATTGAGCGTTTATGTCGAGAATTGGTAAAGCACCGGTCGAAGTTCCGGGTGGCGTACAGGTGAATGTTTCGGGTCGCACCGTAAAGGTGAACGGCCCGAAGGGCGAGTTGGAAGTGCCCATTGGCCGCGGCGTCGAGGTGAAGCAAGAGGACGGAAGTATCGTCCTGGAGCGGGCCTCGGAGTCGCCGGAGCACAAGTCGATGCACGGGCTGACGCGGTCACTGTTGCAGAACGCCGTTACCGGCGTGACGGATGGGTTCGTGAAGACGCTTCAGATAGCGGGTGTCGGGTATCGGGCGGCGTTGCAGGGGCAGGATATAAACCTGCAGGTTGGGTATTCGCATCCGGTCTCGATCTCGCCTCGCGAGGGGATTGATTTCGAGGTTCCGGCACCTACGACCATTATCGTGCGCGGGATAGACAAACAGCGGGTCGGCCAGACGGCGGCGGAGATTCGGAAAGTCCGTCCGCCGGAGCCGTACAAGGGCAAGGGCATCCGTTACGAGGACGAGCAGATCCGTCGCAAAGTCGGCAAAGCCGGTTAGCGGTAGGAAAGGAAGAGTAACTAGATGGCAACTTTGGAGAAAAGAGCGCACCGCGAAAAGCGGCGGAAGCGGGTTAGGCGCCGGATCTACGGCACCGCCGAACGTCCGCGCCTTTCGGTGTACCGCTCGAACGTACACATCTACGCCCAACTCGTGGACGACGACGACGGCCACACGCTGGTCGCCGCTGATACCCGGGAAGCCAGCGACGCTGAGAATCGCGTCGAGGCTGCCCGGAAGGTTGGCGAGCTAGTCGCCGAACGGGCGAAGGCAGCGGATATAGAAGAGGTCGTCTTCGACCGGGGCGGCAACCGATATCATGGCCGGGTGGCCGCGCTCGCAGAGGGCGCACGCTCCGGCGGATTAAAGCTTTAGAGATTAGGAGATTGAATTTTGGGTCGTCAAAGAAACGATAATAGAGGAGGCGGCGGACGCGGTGGACGCGGCGGACGCCAGCGCGATACGGAGTTTCAGGATCGGGTAGTAGAGATCCGGCGCGTCTCGAAAGTCGTCAAGGGCGGCCGGCGCTTCAACTTTAGCGCCCTGGTCGTCGTCGGCGACGGCAAAGGCCGCGTCGGGGTTGGTCTCGGCAAGGCGAACGGTGTACCCGCCGCTATCGCCAAGGGCCAAGAGAAGGCCCGCCACGCTATGTTCCAGGTGCCGATGCGAAACACCACTATTCCGCACGCGGTCATAGGCAAGTTCCTTAGCTCCGACGTGATGCTGAAACCGGCGTCCGAAGGTACGGGGGTTATCGCGGGTGGCGGCGTCCGGGCGGTATTGGAACTCGCCGGGATCAAGGACGTGCTGACGAAGGCGCTCGGTTCCACCACACCGGTGAACCTGGTGAAGGCTACGGAGCAGGGGCTCAAGCAGCTCCGCTCAAAGGCCGACATCGAGCAGATGCGGGGGGTGAAGATCACCTCATGAGCCAACTGAAAGTTACGCAGGTAAAGAGCGTTATCGGGTCTCTCGGTAACCACAAGAAGACGGTGCGGGCCCTGGGCCTGAAGCGCATCCGGGACTCGCGGGTTCACAATGACACGCCCCAGATCCGGGGCATGGTCCAAAACGTGCGCCACCTGGTTCACGTCGAGGAGGTTGAGGAATAGTGCGTCTAAACGAAATTTCCCCGGCTGCCGGATCCACGAAGTCGCGCAAGCGCGTCGGTCGTGGCACGGGCTCGGGACACGGAAAGACCAGCGGTCGCGGCCACGGCGGGGCCAAGTCCCGTTCCGGCGCTTCGGGTTTCATGGGCTATGAGGGTGGACAGATGCCGTTGCAGCGGCGGCTGCCGCGCCTCAAGGGCGAGGCCCGCGGACGCCACACTGTGGCCCGTCCGACGGTATACGCTCCGATAAACCTGCGCCAACTCAAAGAAGTTTCTGGTGATACCATTGGGCCGGAGGAGTTAAGGGATGCTGGCATGGTGAGAAAAAATGCGAAGCTCGTCAAAATCCTCGGCGAAGGGGATATTGATCGTTCCGTGACCGTTAAAGCCCACGCTTTCAGCCGGTCGGCGAAGGAGAAGATCGAGGCCGCCGGTGGGAGCACCGAGATACTGGAGCGATAGCTAGATGTTAGGAGCCCTCGCAAACGCCTGGCGCGTACCGGACCTGCGTCGGAAGCTGATTTTCACGGCGGTCATCATAGCCTTGTACCGGCTCGGCGCTTTCGTGCCGCTGCCAGGCGTCGACGCTTCGGTGCTCGCTCAGGGCGGTGTGGATACTCAAAACTCCGTATCGCAGCTCTTTGGGGTGTTTACCGGCGGCGCGTTCAACAACTTAGCCGTCTTCTCGCTCGGGATTATGCCGTACATTACGGCGGCTATCGTCATGAACCTTATGACGGTGGCGATACCGCGGTTGCAGGAACTCGCCCGCGAAGGCGATACCGGCCAGCAGAAGATCACGCAATATACTCGGTACTTCACGCTAGTACTGGCGTTTGTCCAGTCCATAGCGATGTCGATCTACTTTACCCGTTCGGATCAGTTCGGCACGGCGGTGGCGGGCGCTACGGCGGTTGACATTTTCTTAATGATCATAACTCTCACAGCGGGGGTTATGCTGATCATGTGGATGGGAGAGCAGATCTCCCAGCGGGGCTTGGGCAACGGTATCTCGCTCATAATTACGGCTTCGATCATCTCTCAGGCTCCGATAGCCATACAGGCTCTGCTCGGTGCTAGCGTACTGACCCTCGTGGTGCTGGGCATACTTTTGGTGATTATTGTGGCGGCTATCGTGTTTGTGAACGAAGGCCAGCGGCGCATCCCGATCACCTACGCCCGGCGTCAGGTCGGACGTAAGATGAGCCAGGGTGGCTCGACCTACCTGCCGCTCAAGGTGAACATGGCGGGGGTTATCCCGATCATCTTCGCTTCTTCGTTGCTGATCTTCCCGACAGTGCTGACACAGTTCGCCTCCGGCGGAAACCAGGACTCGTTCTTGTTCCAGCTCGCCGCCTTTTTCGGGCCTCCCGGACAGGGCAACGCAGGCGGCATACCGTACATTATGTTGTACGCCATGCTGATCGTGATGTTCACTTACTTCTATACCGCTGTACAGTTCAACCCGATAGAACACGCCGAGAACCTGAAGAAAAGCGGCGGCTACGTCCCGGGCTATCGTCCGGGGCGTCCGACGGCGGAGTACCTGAATACCGTATTAACCAGGATTACGCTCTTCGGAGCATTTTTCCTGGCGACGGTGGCGGTGTTGCCGTACCTCATAACGCCGGCTCTCGGACTTCCATCTACCATATTTAT
Organism: Rubrobacteraceae bacterium; assembly: GCA_049650165.1. Taxonomy (GTDB): domain Bacteria; phylum Actinomycetota; class Rubrobacteria; order Rubrobacterales; family Rubrobacteraceae; genus SIRX01. Next base: position 270 of record JBARZO010000403.1, on the reverse strand, counting down.
CGGAGGTACTTCTATACTTATCGTTGTTGGTGTGTCGCTGGATACGGTGCGGCAGCTCGAAAGTCAGTTGATGATGCGTAACTACGAAGGATTCTTGAGGAGTGGGAGATGAGGGTAGTAATACTCGGGCCCCAGGGGGCAGGGAAGGGAACCCAGGCACAGCGGGTTTCGGAGGAGACGGGGGCGAAACACATCGCCACCGGAGATTTGGTGCGCGCGGAGATCAAATCCGGCTCCGAGCTTGGGGAACAGATAAAGGACTACAACGAC